>CAZGYJ010000017.1:0-15427 GCA_964530345.1 uncultured Methylomonas sp. | reverse complement strand
CGATAATTAATATTCGGGTGTTCAGGATTATTGTCAATAAAAGGTTTAACGCCTTCCAAAGATGAAACCCATCTCACCAATTTATTGGTACCATGAACGAGAGGCACTAACATAAAGCTTTTGTCGACGAATTTCACCGGGACTGCAACCGCAACCACAGCTATTATTTCTGGATGCTGCTCAGCTGCAAGTTTCAGGGATAGCGCTCCACCTGAAGAAAAACCGATCAAAACTATTTGTCTGCAATGATGTTTTAACACTTCAAAACATCGAGCCACTGATCCATACCAGTCTTCCCAGGATTGGTCGCGTAATGCATAAGGCGACGTGCCATGACCTTTTAATCTGGGAGCAATAACCACATAGCCTTGTTTGCAAAGAAATTCACCATAACTTCGTAACTCGGCAGGCCGTGCAAGTAAACCATGAACTAACAAAATGCCCATGCCATTGGCAGTTTCAGGTTTCAGAAAAAAGGGTTCTGCACTGGCATGGGCAGTTTCCTGCTGATTAATTTCAGCATAACGGGGATCGCTATAGATTTTCTGCTCCCACGCCAAGGCGCAAAGCTCATCATCAAAAAACAGCTCAGACAATTCCTTTTCAGTAATATGGTTGTATTTGTCCAGCGCTTTTCTTAAAGTATCTGCGACTTCTTTTACGGGTTTGGCTTCATTATTGTAAACAGCAATCAGATTTTCCATCCGTATCACATCAAAATCATGGTCTTTGAGTAACTTGGGTAAAAAACGGTAAATATTTTCAGATTCTTCAATTAGTTCACTGGTTTTGGCAACACAAATAAAATGCTCAAATCTTTCACTGATGCCCAGTACTAGCCCCTCATACTCGTCAGGATTCAAAAGGCTGCGATGAAGATTTACCTGCTTAATCTTTTGCAGATGTTTGACAGCAATATATAACGTGGTATAGAAATGCTGTTTTTCAATTTCAAACATGCCCTGGTCTATACACATCATGATTAAAGAGGAAGCTAAGTGACTCAAATTGATGGTGACATTGGCGTAGATTTCTTTCATGTATTGGTCACGGGTGTCTGCTGCATTTTTCTTGAAATACAGCCCCATGATTCTTTGTTTGAAATTTTTGGGGTGACTGTGTAGGGTGAAAATGTCATCCAGAGAAAGGTTTTCCGAAGACAACGCTTCAAGCAAATAGCGATTCCACCAGTGCCAGACATGGTAAGGATCGACTGGTTTTCCCATTCTGATATCCATGTCGGTATCTTTGAACATGATGTTACCTTCAACAAGTAGTTCTTCAGTTTGTCTCAAGCTTAAATTTTCATTCAATAACTGGATACCTTTTTGCAGAAAATTTTCTGAAGCCCGGATGGGATAAAAAGTGATATTTGCCGGTATAATCAGGGTCGGTTTAAGCGCTGCAGTTAACAGTTGGTCGAGATTGTCCAAATTTAACTGATCTTTCCAGCTTGTTAGTAATTCGGTATTTTTTTTGCAATAGGCATTGCGGATTGATGTTTTGAAAGCCTCAATGCCTTGAGCAAGTACAGCTGCTCCAGTATGATGTTTGCGCCTTAACCCGGTGACGCGGGAGAATATATTGTATTCGCCTTTGTTATCTAGAACCTGCCTGTCCTTAACCATGCCGCCTTCGGGGAAAATGATAACCTTGCGACCACGAAAGATCTGCGCGGCTAAAATGGGGAATAAACGTGGGTGATCGTGAGGGAAAACGCCAACATTCTGTAAATATTTACTTAATAGGGAGTCTTCTTTAAAGAATTCCCCGGAAGCGATAGCACAACAATAAGCGCCGGTTTGTTCATAGATCAAAAATTGAGGAATAAAAGTTTCAAAGCGGGAGAAATGATTAAACAGAAAAATATCGCCTTGCTCAAGCTGGCTATCTGCATGAAGTTTCATGTTCACGCTTAACATATTTTTGACAGAGCGAAAAATATGGACTGATCTGTTATAAATTGTTGTATCTATGTCATACCAATCATTTTTATAAAGCTTTCCTTTCATGGCGATTTCCCCTTGCATTGACGCCGGTAGCAATATGAGTCAGTTTTCATTACTCAAGTTCCTTTTTTCTTTTGGCAGTCTTTTTAACAACGTCATTCGAAAAAAAGGTGTTATGAATAGGGTATTCTTGAACAAGAAAGGTATAAATAAAGATTACTTTTGTTTCGAATAAACACCATGCCTGATAGTGGATTTTAATTCATTGGTGTTTTCTGGTATAGTCCAGTTCAATTGTTACGCTCGTCTGAGAGCTGGATAGATTTTTGGTGACTTTGTTATGTTTTTGCGGTTCTTTTAACACCAAAGCTCATCGATGTGTTAAAAAATCATTTTAACTTTCACCTGAATCCGTGACTTCAATGCGGATAACAGGGACAAGATATTGGTTTAGCACGGAATATGAAAAAATCTTAGCTTCACCCTTAGGGTTAAGCGGACATTTTTTCAACCCGTGATGAATCAAGAGCTTGCCTCCTGTGCCGTAGTGAAGTCACGGATTCAGGTTTCAATATTTAATTTTATAAAAAAAAGGTATAAGCAATGGCAAATAATTTACTTGATCGGCTTTTGGATATTACCGGTTTAAAACCAACAAATGTAAGTGGTTCTTCATCAAAAGATGGATTGACCGGTGTTGCAAGATATTTGGCAAAACGGGCTGAAGCAGAAGCGGAAAAATTAGCTGCTGAAGAGACTTTAAGTAGCGTTGAAAAATATCTGAGACGAAAAGCCGAAACAGAACAAAGTCAGAATGCTGAGGAAGTAACAGCGACTGCTGCTCCCGAAGCGGCGGCTAAGCCAGCTACTAGCGTTGAAAAATATCTTGCTGGTAAGGGAGGTAGTGGGGTATCCAAACCAAAAGCTGCCACAGCAAAACCTAAACCTAAACCTAAACCTAAACCTAAACCAGCCTCGCGTATTGAAAAATATCTTCAGGAAAAAGCAGAAGCTCCAAAAACAGCAAAATCAACAGCGGCTCCACAAAAAACCGCAAGCAAACCAAAATCTTCACCTGTAGCTAAAAAAGCTGAACCCAAAAAAGCAACACCAACTAGTGCTAGAATTGATCTTTCAGTTGATGCTACCCAATGTCAAGCGGGTACAGCAAGAGGTGGGCAATGTAAGCGAACTAAAAATCTGGTGAAAATTCAAAGAACCATCAACAAGCAGAAATACACATTTTTGGTTTGCAGTCAGCATCATAATGAGTCCTTCAAACCTTATAAAGGTTTAATTGATTAAATTTTTTGTATCTTAATGTAAGCTTAAACTCCCTGTATGTAATTGAAGATTCTGCAGCGTAATAAAAAACGTTACGGGATTCAGGTTAAGTTTAAATCAAGTCTAGCGCATTTGAGAACGCACTCGTTTAGGAACAACGAACACGGAATAAGTTGGCAACTGGCGCCGTATTTTTATTCGTATTCAAGGCGGATAAAAAGACAAGTCAGTTGTTCAAATTATTTCATGTTCGTTCCTTAGAGTGCGTCAGTTTTGTGTAGACATTAGATGCAAAAAAAGAACCCAGTTAGGACAGAAGCACCTATTGAATAGTATTGTAACGACGCCATTTACACAAAATAGCGGGCTGTAATGGGATATTTCTGAACGCGAAGAAAGGTATTTTCATCATTCAGGAAATAAAAAAGCCCGCATAAAGCGGGCTTAAACTTTTTTATTTTTATTATTAAGCTCTTATTTCCAAGCTAGTTGCTCAGCTTAAATGTAAGAGAGAACAATTGTTTTTATTATTATGAGGTCCGATTAGAGACCTTTCCTCCACTTTTAGCCGACAATTTAGAGTCGAGCCTCCTCCCTTAAGCCGAACTTATTCTATACCAAAAAAAATGCTGTTGTCCATCAATATCTATTTTTTTTGTCAGTTTTTTCAGGATTTGCCAAATGATGATTTTAATGATCTTGTTGTCGCATTTTTTCTTCCTCGAGAAAGTAGTTCAATCGATCATCAAGAATTGCAGCTAAATAAAAATTTAGATCTTTTGATTTTTGAGCCAGTTTTATTTGTGTGATAGCAAGTGGCGTTAGTCCTTTTGCATAATAATATTCAGCCATAAACCTATGTGATTCGGCTTGTTTTGCAAGAGCTCCGTAGGTTTCTGCAAGTAATCGGTAATAGGTGGGTTGACGTTTGATTTTAATATTTAAGTTATCTAAAGCTTGATAGGCTTTTTTTGCATAACCGGATTTCAGGAGTGTCGAAATATATTCATATTGAATGGCGATATTTTTTGGAAATATTTTTAATGCCTTGCCATATCTTGCTAAAGCCATATCGAATTTCCCCCTTTCAAATGCGGTTTTTGCCCATGCGGTTAGATATTGTGATTGATTAGGAAATTTATTCACCAGCTGCCGAAAAATAGCTTCTGCTTTTTTAAATTGTTGTTTTTTTAATGCAATCAATCCCAAACCATATCTCGCGACTGCACGTTGAATTGGTGTTCCTTGTTTTTGACGAACTGAAAAATAGCGCAAAATATCGTCATAATTATCGAGGGTTTTGATACGCAGTTTTGCTTTTGTTAATAAGTAATCAAGCGAATCTGGATATTGCCGGTAGGGATATTTTTCAGCACGACCACGAGTGTCCGCTATTCTGGATACGGTGACCGGGTGAGTCCTGAGAAATTCTGGGATTCCCTTACCATAATACCGGCTTGATTGCTGTAGTCGTTCAAAAAAAACTGGCATACTGCGAGGATCATAATTGGAACGAACGAGCGTTTGCATCCCGATACGATCGGCTTCCTGCTCATTATCACGCGTAAAATTAATTTGATACTGTGCACTTCCGGCTTGAATTGCAGTTAAAGCCGCCATTCCCATTTCGGCATTTTGAGTTCCTAGCAAGATAGCCGCCAGCATTGCCGCCGCAGTGGGTAAAGAAAGCTGACTGGCTGCCTCAAAGGCGCGATAGAGGTGACGTTGCGTCACATGGGCAATTTCATGTGCCATCACAGAAGCAAGCTCGCTTTCTGATTCTGTCGTCGTTATTAATCCTGAGTTTATACCAATATATCCACCCGGCCCCGCAAAAGCATTGATGGATTTATCCAGGACCACAAAAAAATGGAAAGGGTAAGATGGCGTATCACTGTTAGTAGCCAGTCTGTTGCCGACGGATTCAATGTAATGCTGGATTTCCAAATCTTCATTGATACTGATTTGGGAATGCAATCTTCTAAAAAAAGCTTCACCTAGTTGCTTTTCTTCAGCCGGAGATATCAGGGTACCCGTGGAGTCGCCCATATCGGGGAGTTTGATTTTTTCTGTTTCTTCGGCGTTTAAACAAGAAATAACAAAGAAAAATGCTGTGAGCAGTGCTACTTGCTTTTTTGTGGTTTTAAATTTCATAAAAAATTTGACGAAAAACCGAGCATCTGGTTCCAGGATAAAAGATTAGGTATTATGGCATATCTATTTTCTGCGGTTGTGACTTGAATAAACAATGCAGAGATTGTTTTTAAATCTATCTACTATTTACCTTGGGTGTCCGGCTTTTAGATGAAATATGCTATACAGATAAATGCTAGTCCATATTCGTCAGGATGTGGAGAAACTGCGTATCAATTTATTCATGCCGTTATCGAAAACAAACACCAGGTTTTTCGAGTTTTTTTTTACTTTGAGGCCATCTATCAAGCTTTCCAGTTTATGACGCCTCCTGATGATGAAGTTGATTTGGTTCAGCGGTGGAGTAAACTGGCGGAAATTCATCATATTGATTTGGTTATTTGTATCTCAGCTGCGCAAAGAAGAGGATTGTTATTTGAAGATGAGGCAAAAAGGCGCAACAAAGTTGACAATGAGCTGGCTGAAGGTTTTCGTATTTCAGGTTTAGGTCAGCTGGTCGAAGCGATGTTGGAAGCTGATCGTTTTATTATTTTTAGATAAAAAAGATAAAATGCGGGAGAAAAAATTTTTATTTATGCTCAGTCAATCCCCGCATGACGGGCTTTGGGTTCAAGAAACACTGGATATTCTTTTAACAGTTGCAGCATTTGATCAACCAGTTAGTTTGTTATTTCTTGATCAGGGTGTGTTTCAGATCAAAAAATATCAGAATTCTGAATTAATCAATCTTAAAAATACCGCGGCAATTTTTAAAGCATTGGAAATCTACGACATCCAAGATATTTTTTCTGAAGTTGAATCTTTACAGGAATATGGCTTAAAGCCAGGGGATTTGTTTTTACCCGTAAAAGAAATTTATCGAAAGGAATTGCCTATGTTTATCAAGAAGTTTGACATAGTTTGTAGTAATTAAAGCTATGGATACTGGCTGACGTGCTTACGCGGCTGAATGTCGTTTTAGCGTTATTTTTTAGCCAAAGTTGACCAAATTGCTCCTTAATGCTAATTTTTACTTTAGCACTCTCCATGTTAAAGTGCTAATAAAAAATAAATCGGGGTAATTGTGACTAATAACACAAAATTGAATGAACGATCTTTGCAATTATTGAAAACTTTGGTTGAGCGCTATATCAGTGAAGGCCAGCCAGTGGGTTCACGTTCACTTGCCAAAAATTCGCAGTTGCAACTTAGTCCGGCCACTATTCGTAATGTTATGTCCGATCTTGAAGAGCTTGGATTAGTTCATTCTCCGCATACTTCGGCGGGAAGGGTTCCAACTGCAAAAGGTTATCGTTTGTTTGTTGATTCGTTGTTGACTGTTAAACCCCTTAATATAGAAGAAATCAATTTATTGCAACATGGTCTGGAAAATGATGATGAGGCAAAAATAGTTGATAAAGCCTCCAGGTTGCTGTCGGAAGTGACGCAAATGGCTGGTGTTGTTACATTGCCGCGGCGAGAATTGGTTTCACTGCGGCATATTGAATTTTTACCATTATCCAATACTCGGGTATTAGCTATTTTTGTGACCAATGAACAGGAAGTCCATAATAAAATTATCCATACTTCAAAACAATTCAGCGCGGCAGAGTTACAACAAGCTGCAAATTATTTGAATTCAATCTATTCAGGACAAAGTTTGACTGATGTGCGCCAGGCCATCGTTATGGAAATGCAGCAAACCCAAAAGCAGATGAATCAAGCAATGCTGGATGCTGTCAGCATGGCGCATCAAACTTTCGAAAACGACCAAACTAAAGAAGATTACGTATTAACTGGTGAAACCAATTTGATGGATTTTTCCGAACTTGCCGATATGAGCAGGCTTCGGCAATTATTTGAAGCATTTGGTCAAAAGCGCAGTATTATTCATTTGCTTGATAAATGCCTTGAAGCTGACGGCGTGCAAATTTTTATTGGCGAAGAATCAGGTTATGATGTTTTCGATTGCTGCAGTTTGGTGACATCAAGCTATTCCGTTAATGATCAAGTTGTTGGGGTGCTGGGTGTTATCGGGCCTACCCGCATGGCCTATGAAAAAATCATCCCTTATGTGGATGTTACCTCAAAATTATTAAGTGCGGCCTTGAATCCTAAAAGTGTGACCCCATAATAAATCCATAATTTAATCGCATAAAATCGAATGGTTTTATTTTTTTAATTCCGGAGTGATAAACAATGAGTACAGAACAGGAAACGTCTGAGCCTCTTACAGAGGCTGAACAAATGAATCAACAACAGCAGCAAGCTTCTGAATCGGAACAGATGACGCAAGAAGGTCAACAAGATTCTATTGAAGTATTAAAACAAGAGCTTGAAGAAGCGCAACAAAAATCACAGGAAAACTGGGATAAAGCAGTGCGTGTTCAGGCCGATATGGAAAATTTAAAACGCAGGACTCAAAAGGATGTCGAAAATGCCCATAAATTTGCATTGGAAAAATTCTCAAAAGAATTGCTTAATGTCGTCGATAGTTTGGAATTGGGCATTCAGGCCGCATCTGGAGATACGCCTGATGTAGAAAAACTTAAAGAAGGAATGGAGTTAACACTGAAGCAACTTCAGGCGGTTCTAAAAAAATTCAATATTGAGGCATTAGATCCTACTGGTGAGCCTTTTAATCCTGAACATCACCAGGCCATGAGTATGCAGCCTTCTGATGAACATGAACCTAATACCGTGGTCAATGTGTTTCAAAAAGGCTATTTACTTAATGACCGACTCATCCGCCCAGCCATGGTAGTGGTTTCAAAAGGTAGTGATAAAAAGCCGGAAAGCGGTTCAAAAATTGACGAGCAGGCTTGAAAATAAAATAGTCAGCCTCATATAACAAACATACAAAAAATTTAAATTCAAAGTCTGGGAGAAATCAATGGCTAAAATAATTGGAATAGATTTAGGAACAACCAACTCTTGTGTTGCAGTTTTAGAAAACGGTAAGGCAAGAGTGATCGAAAATAGTGAAGGTGCAAGAACCACGCCTTCAATCATTGCCTTTACTGATAGTGATGAAGTGTTGGTGGGCCAGGCGGCCAAACGGCAAGCGGTAACCAACCCTGAAAATACTTTATTTGCAATCAAAAGATTGATTGGTCGGAAATTTAAAGATGAAGTGGTTCAAAAAGACATCAAAATGGTGCCTTACAAAATCATTGAAGCTGAAAATGGTGATGCCTGGGTTGAATGTCATGGTAAAAAAATGGCACCGCCTGAAGTCTCATCGAGAGTTTTGATGAAACTTAAAAAAGATGCTGAGGCATTTTTGGGTGAAGAAGTGAAGGAAGCAGTTATTACTGTTCCTGCATATTTCAATGATTCCCAGCGCCAAGCAACTAAGGATGCAGGACGTATCGCAGGTCTCGACGTTAAACGGATCATTAACGAGCCTACTGCAGCAGCATTGGCTTTCGGAATGGATAAGCCTCGCGGCGATATGACTGTTGCCGTGTATGATTTGGGTGGTGGTACATTTGATATTTCCATTATCGAAATCGCTGAAGTTGAAGGTGAGCATCAATTTGAAGTGCTAGCGACTAACGGCGATACTTTCTTAGGCGGAGAAGACTTCGATCTGAGAATCATAGATTACTTGGCTGAAGAATTTAAAAAAGATAATGGTATTGATTTGCACAATGATCCATTAGCATTGCAGCGTTTGAAAGAAGCGGCAGAAAAGGCAAAAATTGAATTGTCTTCAGCCGAGCAGACAGATGTCAATTTACCTTATGTTACAGCAGATGCAACAGGACCAAAGCATTTGAATGTTAAATTGACTCGTGCAAAACTGGAGTCTTTAGTGGCTGATTTGATAGAGCGTACTAAAGAACCTTGCGCCACAGCATTGAAAGATGCGGGTTTATCTGCGTCCGATATTAAAGAAGTGATTTTGGTCGGTGGTCAAACTAGAATGCCGAAAGTTCAGGAGTTCGTAAACGGCTTCTTTGGCAAAGAGCCAAGAAAAGATGTTAACCCTGACGAGGCGGTCGCATTAGGTGCTGCAATTCAGGCTGGAGTCTTGGGCGGCGATGTTAAAGACGTATTGCTGCTTGATGTGACACCATTGTCCCTGGGTATTGAAACGATGGGCGGCGTGATGACCAAGTTGATCGAAAAGAATACCACGATCCCTACCAAGGCATCGCAGGTCTTTTCAACGGCAGAAGACAATCAGACTGCCGTAACTGTGCATGTACTTCAAGGAGAGCGTGAACTTGCATCAGGAAACAAATCGTTAGGCCGATTTGACTTAACGGATATTCCGCCTGCGCCACGTGGAGTGCCGCAAATTGAGGTATCGTTTGATATTGACGCGAATGGTATACTGAATGTTTCGGCAAAAGACAAAGCAACAGGTAAAGAACAGTCTATTGTTATTAAAGCATCAAGTGGATTATCTGATGACGAAGTAGATCGTATGATCAAGGATGCTGAAGCCCATGCTGATGAAGATCGTAAACTTGCCGAGTTGGTCAGTGCGCGAAATACCGCTGAAGGGATGATTCATGCGACAGAAAAGTCTATAGAAGAACTTGGCGATAAGGTTGACGCTGACGAAAAGAGCAAGATTGAAAAAGCTGTTGAAGAGCTTAAAGAAGCCATAAAAGGCGATGATAAGGCTGAAATTGAAGCAAAAACAACCGCATTGACTGAGCTATCGTCTAAACTTGCAGAAAGAGTTTATGCCGATAAAGGTGGAACCGAGGAAGCTGCAGCTGATACTGCGGGACAAACTGAAACTGCGGAATCTTCAGACGATGTTGTTGATGCAGAATTTGAGGAAGTAAAGGACGACGATAAAAAATAATCACCCAGGATAACCGGAATTTGATTTATCCTGATCACTGAAACACTTTACAAAACCGCCAGTTTTTGCTGGCGGTTCTTTACGTTATGGCAAAAGAAGATTATTACAAACTGCTCAATGTAGATAGAAACGCCAGCGAAGCAGAAATAAAAAAGAGTTATCGGCGTTTGGCAATGAAATTTCATCCAGATAGAAACACAGACGATGCCGCAGTGACTGCGGAAATCAAGTTCAAGGAAGTAAAAGAAGCCTATGAGGTGCTATCTGATCCGAAAAAAAGAGCAGCCTATGATCAATTTGGTCATGCTGGCGTTGATTCTTCAATGGGTGGCGCTCGTGGTGCGGAAAGTTTCAGCGATATTTTTGGCGATGTCTTTGGTGATATTTTTGGTGCTGGCGGAGGACATAGCGGTCGAGGCAGCTATGCTCAGGCCGGATCTGATCTTCGTTACAATCTTGAATTGACACTGGAAGAAGCCGTTGCAGGAACGGAAGCCAGAATTCGTGTGCCGGTCATGGTGACCTGTGATGAATGTAATGGCTCAGGCGCCAAGAAAGGTAGTAGCCCTGTCACCTGCTCAACCTGTCATGGCCAAGGTCAGGTCAGAATGCAGCAGGGATTCTTTTCAGTTCAGCAAACCTGTCCTACTTGTCGTGGACAGGGTAAACAAATCAAGGATCCATGTCGAAAATGTCATGGCCAGGGCCGGGTTCAGGATACCAAGACACTGTCAGTTAAGATTCCACCTGGAGTTGATACCGGTGACAGAATACGTCTTGCCGGAGAAGGTGAGGCGGGTGAACGGGGAGGACCTGCCGGAGATTTGTATGTTCAAGTGCATGTCAAAGAACATGCTATTTTTACGCGCGATGGTAATGATTTGTACTGTGAAGTTCCGATCAGTTTTCCAACGGCTTGCCTGGGTGGTGAACTGGAAGTGCCAACATTGGGCGGCAAGGTCAAATTAAAAATTCCTGCGGAAACTCAGACCGGAAAAATGTTTAGATTGCGTGGCAAAGGGGTTAAACCAGTTCGTGGCGGCTCAAAAGGTGATTTATTATGCCGGGTGCAAATTGAAACTCCTGTAAATTTGACCAAGGAACAGAAAGAATGGATTAGTAAATTGGATACATCGTTGACTGGCGGAGGTAAACATCATAGTCCACAGGAGCATTCTTTTATGGATGGGGTAAAGAGCTTTTTTGACAAATTAACCAGCTAACTATGGCAAAAATACGTGTAGCAATCGTAGGCGCTTCAGGAAGAATGGGGCAGTGTTTGGTCAAGGCTGCTTCAATGTCTGAAAATGTTGATTTGACTGCCGTTGTTTGCAGGGCAGGGAGTGCAGCTATCGGTAAAGATGCCGGTGAAATTGCCTTGATCAGCCAGCTGGGAATCAAAATCACTGATAACCTGGCCAAGGTTGTAGATAACTTTGATGTGCTCATTGATTTTACTCGTCCTGATGCTTCAATTGAATATATTGAGATTTGCCGTGAGTCTGGGAAAAGCATAGTCATTGGCACTACCGGATATACGGAATCGCAAAAGCAAATAATTGCAGATGCTGCTCGTCAAATTCCGGTGGTATTGGCACCAAATATGAGTGTTGGTGTTAATTTGTCACTAAAATTACTGGAAATGACTGCCAAAGTGATGGGTGACTATACCGATATTGAAGTAATTGAGGCTCATCACCGGCATAAAATTGATGCCCCATCGGGTACAGCCTTGCGAATGGGTGAGGTTGTCGCTAAAACATTGGGCCGGGATTTAAAGGATTGTGCGATTTATGGCCGAGAAGGAAATACTGGAGAAAGGGATCGTAAAACCATCGGGTTTTCAACAATCAGAGCTGGAGATATTGTCGGTGAGCATACTGTGATGTTTGCTGATGAGGGCGAACGTGTTGAAATTACCCACAAAGCTACCAGTCGTATGACTTTTGCAAATGGCGCTGTCAGAGCCGCCATTTGGTTGAACAACAAAGCAAATGGTTTGTATGATATGCAGGATGTTTTGAATTTGAAAGAACTTGATTCTGGCGGTAGAGTTCAAATTTAGTGTCTTATCACCTTGTACATGACAAATCTGAAGAACTCGCCTATCTAAGAATTGAATCAATATTATATTGATGTTATTTATACCTGAATCTGCATCGAAAACACGGATTCAGGTTATAGCTTATTCAGATTTGGTTCCTGCAACCACGAACACGTTCATTGAGCAAAAAAAGTATCCTTGTTCATTGGCATTTTGCAATTGCTCACGCCACATGGCTAATTCCTGCTTACTAATTGCATTGGCAGACAAAGCTTGCTCTTCGATGTATTCCAGTCGTACCAAATCACTGAAAGCACTTAGATCTGTCGTAAATACAGGAAAAATCCTGATATCAATTTCTGAAAAACCGGTTATTCGGAAAAATCTGAACAGGCTGCGTCCTGCATATCCGCTAGCCATGATTTTATCCCGATGATATTGGAATATTTTTTTTTCGGTTCCAACGGCATCACAATCGATTGATAAACTGCTCCAATCCGATTCAGCTACGACTACCCGGCCATTAGTTTTAGTCACACGATGCATTTCTCGTAAGGTCGCTAAAGGATTCTGCAAATGCATAAAAACCCTTTCGCTTCTGCAACTGTCAAAATAGTTATTGTCGAAGGGTAGGGAAGTGACGTCATTCACATGAAACTTAACTCTTTCAGCAATATTTTCTGATTCGGCTAATGATTTAGCTTCCTCGATCATTTGGGAATCATGGTCAATTCCGACTGCCAATCCTTTAACGCCAACCTGATTTGCAAGCTGCAAGACATCGATGCCTGGGCCACAGCCGACATCAAGTGCGCAATCTCCAACAGAAATTGACATCATTTCATAGCTGTAGGCTTTAATATTCTTGAATGTTTGAGCAGCTTGTTCCAAATATTTTTTATTGACATAACCTTGGTTATTATTCATTTGACATTTCCTCGGAAAAAAATTTTTTTTAATCTACACTTCAAAGTGTAGATCAATTTTTTTGAACTACGTCATGTTTTTTAAATAAATTTAAAAAGAGGGGAACTTTATGCTTGATCATTATAAAAAATATTTTTATACCAGGGCTGCTGACACACCAGAATTAAAAAAAATGGCCTATCAGCTTCGATATCAAGTTTATGCAGATAAATACGGTGATGATGTTTTCGAAGCTGAAGATAGAGAAAAAATTGAGACTGATCAATACGATGAGCACGCCTTACATGGACTATTATTTCATAGGCCAACAGATGCTTTAATAGGTTGCATCCGTGTCGTTCCATTTAATAAAAATTATCACGATCATCTTCCATTAGAAAAAATAACTAGAAATTTTGATTCCAGCCTGCTTCCATTATCAGATTTAAGAGTACCGTGGACCGGCGAAGTATCAAGAATGGCAATTGAATCATCGTTTCGTCGTCGAGCTTATGATATCTCTTTTCAACTCAGAGATCGTGTTAAGGGGGATATAAAAAATAAGCGATTGAAAATAAATTACCTGCCACTGTGCTTAACTTTGATAGGTATTAATTTATGTAAAGAAGCAAATCTGGATTTTTCAGTTGCTTTAATGGAACCCAAATTAGCGAAATTGCTTTCCATGTTTGGTGTTCAATTATCAAAAGTAGGAGATACTGTTGATTTTCATGGAGAACGGGCACCATATAAAATGTTTCCTGATTCATCCTACAATCATTTAAGACCCGAATCTCAGGAACTTTATCATCTAATAGCCCAAGAACTCAATGTTACCCACACTGATACTGCTCCGCAATGGCCAGCGCTTGATCCAGTTCAGCAACCGAATTATAGAAATGTGGGGAAAAACGAATTCCTCCCCCTCGTAATGCACACATAACGTGGTTTTCTTGAAGATGTTGAAATAACAGTTTATTAGGAATCTCAATATGACTAAATAGCACAATTCCAGATTTTAAGGGACTATTCGTTTCCGAAACAAGTTGTAAAGAATTTGATGCATTAATTTTTTTAATTAAATAATCTGCATTAGCTAAAACCTTTTGCTCAATTTTTGTCATTCCAATTCCAAGTAAGATTTCTAGACTCGCTGAAAGAGCATGAATTCCTAACATATTGGGGCTACCACATTCAAAACGACGGGCTGTCGGATGTACTTCCCAAGAATGGTTTTCATAATTATGTATGTCTTTAAGCATATGCCAACCGTACTGGGTCAACTGAAGCATGTCTCTAGATTTTGGAGTAGAATAAAAAAAACCTAATCCCTCAGGCCCAAGCATCCATTTGTGGCCATCCGCCATCACAAAATCTGCATGATATTCTTGGACATCAAATTCTATAGCTCCAATACTTTGAATGGCATCAATACAAAAAAGAATATCCCGTTTTTTACAGAATTCCCCAATCATTTTTAAGTCCATCCTTAAACCACTGGCAAATTGTACAGAACTGATAGTAATTAAACGCGTATTGCTATCGACCAATTCAAATAGTGCTTGTTCAGGAGAACAACATGAAGATAAATCAGCTTGTCTAAATTCAACACCTTTATTTGATAATGATTGCCAAGCAATCCGATTAGAAGGAAATTCCTGACTACTCGATACAATATTTTCACCATGCTTCCAATTTAGACCATAAGCGACAAAAGATAATGCTTCGGAAGTATTTTTCACTAAAGCGATATCATTACTCGACGGTGCATTAATCAAAGATTGTATCTGGCGCCTTAATTCTGATTGTTTTTGCAACCAGTCCAGATAGAATTTGCTTCCATATTTTGCATTTTGTTGTGCAAAATTAATAACAGCATCGGAAGTTTTTCTGGGCCACGGTGAGACAGCTGCATGATTGAGATAAATAAGTTTATCGGAAAGGTTAAATAATGATTGGTAGTGCTGATCCATAAAGAAAAAATACATTAATTGAAAATAATTGGCAAACTAAATATTTTTATTACTTCGCATAATGTATATTATGTTAAATTATAAATTTTATTAAAAAATGAACGCTTGTCATAGCAATCTTTGTACCCTTTGCTATTTGTACTCTGTAACCGAAATATCTATTTTTGAGGCACAACAAAACAAAGTAACGATTGCAGATATAAATACTTTTTTGGACATGATTTTTCCCTCGCAGCGGTATAACATGCCCGCCAGTTTTTAGGCAACTGGCAAGGTCATCTGCTGGTGGATGACTATGCCGGTTACAAACAGC
>CAZGYJ010000016.1:0-27227 GCA_964530345.1 uncultured Methylomonas sp. | reverse complement strand
ATCACTACCCCCTTTTTAATATTAAATGGCAGCTCGATTAAAGCTCAAGCAATAGAGGGGGCTGGAGGTAATATTAGAATTTCGAGTTTGCTGTTTCATTCGCCAGACAGTGTTGTGTCTGCCTCGTCAAAACTAAGCATGGATGGCATAATCAGTCTAAAGCCGGACACCAATGTTAGCGGTACGATCACTAAATTACCCGATACACTAATGGATGCGCCTCATAAAATAAGTGACCACTGTGTGAATCATTATGGACAAAATATCAGTAGCTTTATTGTCAAAGGAAGTGAGGAATCAATGGTCTATCCTGGTTTTTTGATGCCGTCAACATATTCTGATTATGTAACATCCGAGCAGGCTGTTATTCAAAAAACTGGTCTGCAAAAACGCAATAATTTTGCCAGGAAGAATTATTCCCAGGTCTCAGCAAAGACTGAGGGATGTAAGGAATAGCCATTATGATGTTATCCATTGCTAAAATGGTCATGATTTTTTTGTCTCTATTCTAATTGTTTTTTTTCGTAATAACTTGCAACCAGTTGCAAGTTATTCTGCTTTAACAAAAGTATCAAGTTCTCAGGCTGTTCTGTTTGCTGATCGATGGCAATTTTAATTGCTTCATACCAATATCCCGCTTGTGCGTAGGCAATGACTTTTTTTCTAGCGGGTAATTGCCGCAGGGTTTGTTGCAATACGATACTAGGATTCACATACCTGATTTTACCGCTGGATACCAGGTCATTTGAACGAGCGTTAGAATTTTTCACTAGGGCTATTGACCATGAATAATTAATTTCTGGTTTTAGCATAATGCCATAGTCAGCTAGGACCAATGGATGAGCGCCATTTTTTTGAGCAAGAGATAGTTGGACTCTTAATATAGGAACAATTGATTGTTCTGAGTTCAATACGAATTCAATATGCTGAACTGACTTTGGAATTGGACTTGACGTAAACCAATACAATATGGGTTGTGATTTTGTGGTTAACCCTGTATGCGGTGGAGTGAGTACGGAGAAAATATTTTCCTCCTGCTTAGAGGTGCTACGAACTCCCATACTTTGAAGACGATCATTCGATGGTGCTCCCAGGAAAGGAGGGATGTATTGTATTTTCTTAACAGGCTTGGTCGTTGCTCCTGATTCTTTTTTGATGGTTTTATGGGCTTTTGATACGCCAGACTGCCCGGATAAATTTTCAACTTGTTGTTTGTTATCAGCAAATCCGTTGAAAGAAAAAATGATAAAACAGATAAAAATGCATAGTTTCGAACGATTTTTCATTTTGCCGCCTGCCTTGATTTAAGGCTATTATAAAACACATGACGAATAAAACTGCTATGAATGGGTTTTTGTAGATATCATTTCAAATTTAAAGCCAATTGCCAATTAACAAGAAAGGTGACCAATAAAAAGGGTGATCATACTGCGTTTTTTTGATCATCTGAACCTGCGCATTTTTTAAGGCAAGTGCTTTAGAAATTCCTGGTAGTTTGAGTTGCCTATAGAATTCCGAAATCAGATCTGATGTGGCTTGATCATTAATAATCCACAAGGAGGCAACGGCACTTCTGGCTCCCGCTTTAATGGCTATTCCAGCCAAACCTAATGCAGCACGATCATCACCAGCTGCGGTTTGACAGGCACTTAAGGTGAGAAGTTCGATTGGGTTTTTTTGGTATTTGCTCATACCGATCAATTGCTCCAATTCGTTGAAATTGATTTTGTTATCAAAAGTTAAAACAAAATTTTCGTTTGCTTTACTATTGAATTGTCCATGTGATGCAATATGAACAATATTATAAGTATGATGCTTTAATTGATTTTCAACGTTACCAAGCAAAAATTTCTTATCTTGTAAACGCGTCCCACCAAATATTTTTTGAATATTCTCCAGTTCACTTGCTACGTAGGGTAGAGCAGAAAAACCTTGGACTGATTTGGTTAAGCCTACAGCAAGGATCTGAATTTTTTTTCTATCGAGAGAATTCGGGGCTATTAAATTTAGTCCTGGGGTATTGGCAATGGCATATTTTTCAATCAAGAAGTTATTTCCATCATGCAATGCTGCAAGAGGTATTGTTCTTAATGATTCGTCCGGCACAATAACCAAGGTATCAATTTTTCGTTTTTCCAACTCATCCTGCAAAGGAGAAATCAGCCAGTGATAAAGTTGTTGTGCTTGCAGCAAATATTCCCTGGTTGTGCGATTTTCTAGATTATGACGGAATTGTTTAACTATACGGATTACATCAGTTCGCTTGACCGAAGAGGTAAAGCGTTTTAATTGACCAACATAGCTGAGTAAAATTTCAATTCGGTCGGGAAGTAGAATGGGGTAAATTGCCACTGTATTGTTGTCTATATTGTCAAGAGGACGTATTTTTTGTTCAAATTCAGTCACGCACTCATCTTTGAAGTAATCTTGCAATTCAGCAGCTTTAAGTTGTTCCATAATGTTTCGAGCAAGCATGAAATAATGCTGGATTTTTATTTGATCTGTTTCTTGACTGCTGGTTTGTAACAATAAGTCAGTCATTTCAAGGTAGAGTGAGTTGATTTTTTTCTTAAAATAAGGATTCTTACTTTGTCGTGACAAAATATTTTGGCGTATTGGATTCAAGGTGTTGATGGCTTGTTGGTAAGCTTGAATAGCGGCTAATTTATCCCCTTTTGATTTTAAAATTTTTCCTGCTTGCCATTGCCAACGAAATAGCAAATCTGGGGCATTGTTATTTTCCAAAGCTAAAACTGCCTGGTATGTTAGCTGTAGTGCTTCATCCAAACGATTACCGTCATCATAAAGTTGCCCCATTTTGGCTGTTGCTAAAGATAGAATAGATGGATTTGATAATTGCTCACCTAAGGATATAGCTTGCTCAAAAGCATGATATGCGTATCCTTGCCATGCTGAAGAACTGCGTGATAAATGCATTGCTAAGTTGCCAAGAGCAATCCAGTGAAGTGCTTTTTCCAGGCTGTCGCGAACTTTCTCTAGTTGTTTTTTTGCAAACAACAGCCGATATTTAATTTTATTCGACTTATTTGTTTTGAAAGCAGTAAGAGCGGCATTTACAGAAGCTTTAGCTGCAAGTTTTCGAAGATTTTCTGATACGGCTAATTGGCTACTTTGATCAAAGAATATGAGCGCCTGGCTATAATTTCCCAGCTGCGTTTGCAAGATACCGCGATTATTAAGTATTGCGGCAAGTAAACCTTTATCCTGAATGATTCGTGCTTTCTGTTCACTCTGCAGTAACAGTTTTTTTGCTTTATCGTATTTTTCTAAGGTTGTGTAGGCAAAGCCCAAATTGTTATACGCAACAATTCTTAATTGTGGGAGGCTCATTTTCTCTGTTAGAAGTAATGCTTGATCTAGTGCTGAAATTGATTCCACGAATAATCCTTTTGCCTGATAACTTTCTGCAAGCTGAATTAGTTCAATAATTTTTAGATTCCCTTCTGCTTTTTGAGGAAAATCGCCCGTTTGGCCTTTCTCATTTCTAGCTGCATGATCGAACTCAGTCCATTGAGAAACTGAGGTGTTGAGTGGAATAGAACTGGTTGTCTGGGCCGCAGCAGAGAACACGCAAGATAGCAGAAAACAAATCATTACTACTCTACAGGGTGGAAATAAAGAAGGCATATATATTTTGGTTGGTAATATTGTTTATTCAGTTTAAAGGCCAAGGCCATGAAATACGAGAAATAATAAATTTAAAGTTGATGAGATGTCCAAAAAAATGTCCAGCTGTGATTTAGTTCATAGGTAATCACGAATAACTTAAGAGATCATAAATTAACATTATTACAACTTCTAGATGCTGATTTTGTAGAAGGAGGCAGGTGATGAAAAAAATCACGGGTGCGGACAATAATAATGCATTAGATTTGCAGCAAGTAAAAGATCAAATCATCGCGAGTCGCAACGAGATTGACATTATTAAGCTATGTTCGAAAATTGCTAAGGATTTAGGAATTTCCTTTTTTTCTTATTTTTTGTTTTCAGCCAGTAATTTTCATGATCAAAAATATAGGATATTGAGTGATTGCAATACCAGGTGGACCCATAGGTACAAAGAGAAATCCTATCTTCTTTTCGACCCAGCCATCAGAAAATGTTTGCAATCTTTAACACCTATTTTCTGGAATACTCAAGAATTGAATAACAAAACAATGTCTGATAAAGCTAAAACCATAATTAAAGAGAAGCATGAATATGGATTAAGGGCAGGAATTATGGTGCCGGTTTTTGATTCGAAGGGCGTTAGCGGGGTGTTCGAATTAGGACTGGATGAAGATTTATTTACTGATCAAAGCCTGAGGTATCTTGAGCAGATAGCACCTTATGCCAGTTACTTGGGGTGCTTTATCCATCAGTCGATTATTAAACTTTTGAGGCCAGAAATGGTTGGACATTCAGAAACACTAACCCGTAGAGAAATTGATTGTTTAACTTGGGTGGCCGATGGTATGACAGCCTCTGAAATTGGATCAAAATTATACATTTCTGAAAATACGGTGAAATTTCATAGTAAAAATATAATTAAAAAATTAGAGGCTAGAAATACTGCTCAAGCACTTTCAATAGCTATTATTAGGGGACTTATTAAGCCGGTATTTCAAAAATAATAGCCTGTGATTTACATTTCTCTTTGAAATATAGAAATACAGAATAGACTGAAAACTATCCTTTCAGGTAGCTGTTAAGAGGTAACAATTATCGTATGCTAAAAGTTAATTGGCAGATTTAATAACGGTTTAGCTATTTAGGAATAATCAATAGCCTTAGCTAGCACTTTATTTGATTAAGTTGATGAATTGTTGTGGTTGAGTAATGCCACCCTTTTCGAACAAAAGGGTTTTTTATTAAATAATTTCGTGAGGACTCGAAGATGAGACATTTAAGACAATTATATTTAACTAATTATATTCTTTATGCACTGTTTGTTTTTGTTGTTTCGACTTTTTCCGCCGTGGCGCAGAATATAACGAGGCTAGAAAATGGTGTGGCTATTACTTCTCTAAAAGCTGACAGAGATGAAAGCCTATTGTTTTCAATTACAGTGCCTGATGAGACGACCGCTTTGACCATTAAAAGCGATGACTTCATTCCTGGAGGATTTTCGATTAACTGTTTTGGAGATGGAGGGTATTCTTATTGCGCCGGCGACTCAGTTTTGTATGTTAAACAAGGCAGCATACCCACATTATCAGATTATGATTGTGTCGCAGACGATAGCAGGAATCGAGGTTATCAAAATGAAGCGGAATGCACATTTACTGAGCCTCAGTCAGGCATCTATTATATCCGGTTATTTGCAAAAACTGATTTTTACTCGGCTAGCTTAGAAGCTACTTACAAAGAAAATACGTCGGCTAAAACTTATTCAGTTGCCGACCTGTCAGTTTCCCGAGGGCAATGGATAGATTATTCCTTAATGATTCCTGAAGGAACAGCAGAATTAAAAGTAGAAATGTCGGGGGGAACGGGAGATGCCGATCTTTATGTGGCAGATGAAAATTACGATTTTGTTTGCTACCCATGGTTGGACGGCAATCATGAAACCTGCACATTTAGCAACCCTGTTCCAGGTAAATGGTGGGTTTTTGTTCATGGATATCGCTTCGCAAGTGGCGTAAATATTAAGGCTAGCGTGAAACCTGAAAAGTAACTCTGTTGAGAATGTAGAAACTAAAATCGACAGACAAAAATTGTATGGAAGAAATCATCTATTTCATTGTTTAGATAGATCAATAAGTCACACTCAAGAACAACTTAGTAAAATTGGAGCATCAAATGACACCACGAAATTCAAAAATTCTATCATCGATAATTTTACTCATTACTACTTTGTCTGTAGTTGGTCAGGTCAATGCAAAAAATGGTTATTTTGACTGTCCGATTAGTCCTACTGAATTTCAGGTACCTATTCCTGTTGCAGATCCTGCGCCAGAACCGGGAGAATTTCCGGCCGATCTTGACGAGATTATGGCTTATGTGCTGGAAAATAACATTAGTTCGGTAAAAGAGCTATTGGATCATTCTCCCAGTCATTTACGAAAAAACTTTGCCTTTGTGGCAAAAACAAGAGGGTTAGGGGAAACAAGCGTTGATGAGCCTGGTCTTTTGCTGTTTGGGTCAGACGGTAGGTTTATGATGAATATCAATACCATTCCATCCTCCCCCCGTTATGAAGTCGTAGATATTGCCTATCTAGACGAAGAAGGTGACTGGGAGTTTAAATCCCTGGATTTTCGAGCCAGTCCCCCCACTTTAAGTCCGAATGGTGGCAACAACAATGAGTGTCGTGAATGTCATGGACAAGGTGGTGTTTCCAGCAAGGGCCCAATGAAACCTTTCTGGGGAAACTATCTGGATTGGCCTGGTTTTTTTTCAGATAACGGCCAGAACAAAGAGAAAGTAACTGCCGAGCAAGCCTCTACTTTACAGCGCATAGAGAAAGGAATACAAAATCCGGATCGTTTTCATAGCATCATCATTCCTCCAAGATTTTATAGAGTCGGTGGCAATATAAGTTTACCTAATCATCAATATGGCATTAGCTTGACGGTAGCAAATAACGAAATCGGCAGTGCTGCAACAGAAAGTATATATAAGCGGGCTAAACGATCTCCGCTTTATAAAGATTTGAGAGAAGAATATTTAACCCTTGCATATTGTGCGCCTGCGGGAGAAGTTTCTCAAGAAGATAGAATTAAGCTAACTCAATTGATTGAAAAATTAGGCGGTTCGACAGCAGCCATCAGCAGAAATATTTACAGGGGCTGGATAGATATTGTTCGTCTGTGGGGGCTGGATCCTTTGCATGAATTTCCATTGCATAAATTGTCTACTGAATATGCTACGACAACCTTGGCAGATACCAGATGGGACGCGAGTAGTGGCAGACTTCCTGAGCAATTAAGTCTATTAGTATTACTTGATCTCGCGGAAGACAATTCGCAAATTGACTCGATTCTCAGAAATAATCAGACATCTTATGAAATGACCGCGTGCGGAATATTGTTCAATAACCAGAAAGAATACTTGCAACACAAAGTGTATGCGAATTATACCTTGAAAGGAAATGCGCGGCAGTTGGCACGTTCTAGCTACTACGACATTGATTATTCTCGGTTTTCCCAGTCAATGGATTATGTCAAAACTGAGTTATGTGATTTATTAACGAGTGATATTGGCGCTAAATCGTCTCTACCTGCAAGTTTACCTAAACCAGTCAAACCCACTCCAACCACAGAAACACCTCAACATATTAAAAAAATTGAAAATGCTTGTCAAAAAGGCCAAAGACCGGTTGATTTTGGTGAGTTGATTGAAGGAAATGCAGTTTGTTTGAAAGATTTAGAAGGAGGCGAACAAACGCAGATGCATTTTTATGTGACAAAAGACAAGGTGGGCCATTCTTACGAAATCATTCTAAGTCATGGTGTTGGTAATGGGGATTTATTTCACAAACATGATAGTAGACCTACAGGGTCTGTTTACGATGCAATTTCAAAAAACCCAACAAATGAAGAACGGATTTTAGTAAAAAAGGCAAAACCTAATTGGAACTATATCCATGTCCGCACTGAAGTGGGATTTTCAGGTGCGACATTGTTGGTGCGTTATCTTCCTGAAAATCAATAAATGATTTATCTGGAAAGATGAGAGAAATTCAACAGACGTTGAAGTGGTAGATTCATTCTTAATAGTACTCATAATTCATTAACTTGAGGTAAGCATTATGAAAAAAATAGTAATGGGACTTATACTTATTTGTTTATCTGCATCTGGTTTTGCCCAGACTCTGATTGCATCTAGGAACGGTTATTCATTAACCAGAGACAATGTTATCAATCTGATTCAATTATCCAGAACTTTGGCAGATAATAATCTGAGTAATGATGAGTTATGGGAAATTTACTATTGGAGTATTGCTGATTTTAATTCCAATCCTGAAGCAGCAAGTCGCGCCCATCAATCACTTAAGACGATGTATGACGGCATTAACAATGCACAAACAGATTTCGAATATCTTTTGGCGATTCAAAATGTTTATTATGAGCTTGAGAATAAATGGCGCATAGAAAATATTGGAGGGCGACAAAGTTTTTTAAATATAGTTAAAAGATACAACCCAATTTTTGTTATGGATAAGAAAAGGAAGTTCTTTTTGCAATATAACGGCAGCTACGTTGCAAAGAAAAATGGTTATTATTTATCACAATTAATGATAGATGCGATAACTGATATTGCAGAATTTATGGCTCGTGACAAGTTATCCAACGCTGACAAAAATGACCTCAAAAGATGGGCCATCAGGGATTTTCAAGATGCGCCAAAAGGGAGTACAGCCGTTTATGCCCAGTTAATTAATGAAACTTTGCCCACGATTCATTTCGGAAATCAATTGCCACACCAAATGGAAGAATTAAGGGAAAATATTTATACCTGGTTTCATTTTTATGTCGTAAAAAACATTCATCCCACCGGGTTAAATTATAATTTGATGAATATTGTGCAAGATTACAATCCAATTCTCATTGAGGATGAGAAAAATAAGGTATTGATGGCAAGATCAACCTTGCTGTTAGGCTTGTCTTTTTATAAATTGTTGGAAGATATTATTGGTGTTCCTGTACCTGTCACTCCTGCAGTTGCAGCCTACGAACGAAATTTTTATGTCAAGGAATTCAGGGAGCGTCCCAACAGAAAAAAATTTAATAGCTTAACATCGCAATCGCTGATTAAAGCCAGGGAATTGTTATTTGGGCTAAAAGCTCAGGAAAAAAATAGATTGATCCGGAGAATGAAAACTATCTATTTAAACTCGCGGGCTGGCGCTAGGGCTGCTGAGGAGGCATTTCAGCCGCTATTTGCAAAACTTCATAAAATTGAGTTGGAACGTTTATTGGCAAACCAATATTTGTTTACTAATCAGATATTAGTGCAAAATTTTAATAATGTTTACGCTCATCATTTCAATGTTCTAAATGGTATTGTTGATTCGTTCAAAGATTTTAATACTCGGTTGAATTTATCGATTGTCGGTGGAAATATTTTGTCTGAAAGCAATAATTATTTTCAGGTCCAATACAATAATAGACCGGGCGAATATTATTATGTATATAAATAATTAGTAACTATTCAACATGTTTAATTTAGCTAAAATCATTCAATAGTAGTGGCTTATGGAATAAGTGTATGTGTCATGGATGACACAACCAAGCCTACAGGGACGTATTTACGGCGTCTTCTGGAATAAGTCACTGATATTGAATCTATAAATACGCTGAATAGTTACAATAATTATACGAATATATTGTACTTTTATGCGTTAAAAAAATTAATTTTGGATTCTTATAAAATAAACCTCAGGAGGTAAGTTGATAAATAATGAATAATTTATAATTGCGACATTTGTTTAAAGAAGATGGCTACTCATTTTGAATTAATGTAAATGACTTGAGTGTCAGGTTCTTCGATAATTTTTGAAATAATATGGAGAAAAAAATGAAAATATATCATTTTGGGTTAGCGGTAACCCTAAGTTTAGGCGCTAGCCAAAGTGCAATGGCCCTTAATATTACGTTTGATTACAGTTTAGATAATAGTGGTTTTTTTGATACAGAGCAAAAAAAACAAGTTCTTGAAGCGGCTGGAAATTTTTGGGGCTCTAGGATAACATCCCATCTAAATGCTGCTGTTTCAATACCTGGTGGTTCTTCGTATGATGCAAGGTTTGGAAATCCATCAGATATTATTGAAGATAATGGAGATCTGATTGCTCGATATACTACAAAAAACAACTTCAGCGTACAAGAAAATGAATATAAAATTTTTGTTGGTTCAGATACTCTTCCTGGATCTACAGTAGCCTTATCGAGTTTTGGAGGGGTCGATGCCGAAAATTTAACAGTAAATGGTGATAGTAATTACGAGCAAAATGTTAGAACTCGAGGGAAGGATGGTTTTGTCAGTTGGGGCGGATGGCTGGCTTTTGATAATGAGCCTTCAACAACGTGGTATTTTGATGATGATTTAACAACTACAGATGTCCCTGATGGTCAAAGTGATTTTTATTCATTTGCACTACACGAGCTTGGACACATATTGGGAATTGGGCAAAGTGAGCAGTGGGAGAATAATATCTTTGATTTTCCTGGAGGAAAGATATATAGGGGGGACAATGTTCTTGCAATCAATAATGGATTACCAGTTGATTTGACAGATGATGGAACACATTTTGCCGATGGAACCAATGGTTTAGGCGGCGGGTTAGATGGGCAAATAGATGCACTAATGGACCCCACTATTGAAGATGGTACCCGTAAATTGCCAACAAACCTTGACTATGCAGTACTTAAAGATATTGGCTGGGAAGTTTCTGCTTCTCCAGTACCTGTTCCAACCGCAGTATGGTTGTTTGGCACAGCCATCTTAGGGTTGTTCGGAACCAGAAGACGTCAAGCGGCATAATTCTGATAATTTTTTAATCTACTTCGTTCAAGGAACCTGTTGTTTTTGAAGTACTAGGTTCCTTTTTCGTTTTTCTCTAAAGAATCTCGGAAGGAGTTAAATAGCACCCTGGGTCTTCGGCCCAAGGGTTATTATAGATTTGTTGCGCTCTGACGCGGGTATTGCCATTGCATATTTTTTGGTAACCACAGTTTTGACAGCGGCCTTTTAATGGTCTGGGGCTTTGTTTAAGCCCTGACATTAATGGATCTGAAATATCTTGCCAGATTTGTGAAAATGGTCGTTCTTTGACGTTACCCAGATGATAATGCCACCAAAAAGTATCAGGATGCACATTTCCTAGATTATCGATATTAGCGACATTAACACCAGACGCATTACCGCCCCATTGTTCCAGTTTTGTTTGGATATGCTGAGCTTGGCGTGGATAGTTTTTTCTTACCCAGTGTAAAAAATAAACGGCATCGGCATCGTTATTGCCCGTCACAATTTCTCGCTCAACACCTTGCTTTTCCCATTTGAGACAAGCTTCAAACAATTGCTTCATGACGTCTCTGGTCATTTGAAAGGCTGCGTCATCCTTGCGGTTTTTATTGCCTCTGCCACCATAATTCAGATGTGATAAATAAAACTTGTCGATATCTTGCTCATCCATCAGTTTTAACATGGCAGGAAAATCGTCAACATTATCCTGGGTCAGAGTAAACCGGATTCCAGCTTTGATGTTATGATCACGACATAATTTGATGCCTTTGACTGATTCAGCAAATGAGCCTTGTTTTTTACGGAAGAGGTCATGGGTTTGTTCCATGCCGTCCAGGCTGATACCAATGTATTGGTAATCAATTTCAGCAATTTGTTTGATGTTTTGTTTATTGATTAACGTACCATTGCTGGATAAAGCAACGTAGAACCCCATGTCCTTGGCGCGTTTGGAAATAGCAAAAATATCCGGATGTAATAAAGGCTCGCCGCCTGACAAAATCAACACAGGGACCTTAAATGTTTTTAAATCATCCATGACAGAAAAAATTTCTGATGTTGTCAGTTCGCCAGGGAAATCAATATCGGCAGAGGTCGTATAGCAATGTTTACAGGTTAGGTTGCAGCGGCGAATTAGGTTCCAGATTACCACAGGACCGGTGGGTTTTCGTACCGGTTTTATGGGGGTGGGGTGCAGTATTTCCCGCATGTATTGGCTGAGTCGAAACATTTTATGGTCTGGTTATTCTAAGGCCGGTTTTTTTCAGGATGCGGGTGCTGTAAAGCACATCATGACCGCGACTGTAGGAACCTAATATTCTGGAAATTTCATTAATTTGTGTTTTGATGCCTTGTTCAGTTTTACTATGAACCATGGCGAACAGATTAAATGGCCAGTCAGGTAAATGTCTGGGTCGATGATAACAGTGACTGACAAAATCGAGCTGTCCAATTTGCGCTCCCATTTCGTCAATGTATTGGTCGTCAATATCCCAAACTGTCATGCCATTATATCGATAGCCAAGACGATAATGATTTGGAACAGCCGCAATTCGGCGAATAACACCATTTTTTTGCATGGCAAGTATTCGCTGCATAACTTGTTCCGCCTGAATATTGATTGTTTTTGCAATGTCTTGGTAAGGTTGCGGAGACAAAGGGAGTCCTGCCTGAGTTTGTTGGATAATTTTTCGGTCTATTGAATCCAGTTTCATCAGGCTTCCAGTTTCAACTGAACAAAAAATTCTTTACGTTTGGGCATGTTGTAAACTTGGAGTCCAGTTTGTTTTTCAATCGACTGAATGACATTTTGAATGGCTATTGGTGTGTCAGTCGCAATGACAAACCACATATTCAGGTCGTGAGTACGCTGATAATTATGAGCCACTTCTGGAAAACTATTGACAATATTTGCGATTTCATCAAATTTGTTCTCTGGCACTTTAATGGCTGCTAGAGTTAAGGCTCCCCCCATAACTTCGGCATGATACATAGGACCAAAACGGGATAAAACCCCATCATCTAACAATTTTTGCAAGCGTTCGATCAATTCGTTTTCAGTTAAGCCAAGTTGATTGGCAGCAGCTCGGTAAGGAGATTCACAAACAGGAAAACCATTTTGCAAATGATTAATAATGGTTTTATCAGTGTTATCCACGTGCTGCAATAAATTTTGTAGTTGCTGGGACACTATAAAAAGCACCGCGTTGCTTAAAACAATGTTGGCTAAACAGGATTTCCTTTTCAAATTTTGCGAGCTTGCATGATTCAATCAAGTGATTCAGTTGTTGCAGGACTTTGCTACGATTTTTTCCATGAATCATACAATACAGATTATAAGGCCATTGAGAGCCCTGTCGGGGGCGCTGATAACATAAATTAACATAGCTAGCCTGGCTGATCATTGTGCCTATTTCACTTACCTGTCGATCGGGAATATTGAAAACCACCATGGCATTCGAGGTATAACCCAAGCGTTGATGTTTGACAATAACACCAAAACGTTTAATCAGGCCGGAATTTTTTAAGCAGGTAATACGCTCAATAACTTCTGTTTCACTAATACCAATCTGTTTACCGATTTCTTCAAAAGGTCTGGATGTGATTGGCAGACCATGCTGTATAATTTTAATTAATTGCAAGTCGTTGTTATCAATCATCCCAATCCAGATCAAATCCGAGGTTAATAAAAAAATCGGTTAATAGCGGTAGCCGCATGGTTTTGAATCCTGTTTCTGATTCTATTTCAGCAATGATTGTCTGGAGATGATTTTGGTTATTGGCAATCAGAACAAACCAAAGATTAAAACGGTTTTCTCTAAGATAATTATGGTTAACTTCTTGAAACTGGTTAATGATTCGGGCTACGGAATGAAGTTGTTTTTCTGGAACTGACATGGCAACAAGCATGCTACTGCCCAGTCTATTCGGTGGGATAACTGGTCCGATACGGCTGATAAAATCCAGTTCTTTTAGTTCACGAAAAGCAGTTATTATCTCATTTTCGGAAACACCTAAGGATTGGGCAATTTCAGCATAAGGAGTAGCTGATAAGGGAAAATCCTGTTGAAAATCATTGAGTAATTTTTTTTGTAATCGACTTAGCATGATGCTTACAATCCCAGTTGATTAGCTCGGGAAGTGAAGAAAATGCCACTGGGTTTTCTGGCATTTAAGGTTTTATAAATTGTAAAATTTTCGGTGTTATAAACAAGTACTTTGTTCTCGTCTCGTACGGATACCCAAACATTTTCTCCACGTGGTGTAAATTCCATGTGTAATACTGCTTTTCCTGGCGACAACGTTTTTTTAAGTGCCATGTCCTTAACATCAATTACCTGCAATAAATGATTATCAGGCAGGGCAAAATTGACCCAGATTTGTCGCTCATCTGGTTGAGCCATAACAAAAACCGGCTGTCCTGCCACTGGAATGCGTTTGAGTAATTGCCAACCATCAGTGTCGACCACTAATACTTCATGCCGACCAACCGCCGGAATGAACATAAGATTTCCCGCGATTGCCCAACCTTCAAGATGGGGCATTTTATACACTGGCAACTTTGCTTCGTGTTTTCCATAATCACCTAAAATTCGCTTAACTCCTTCTTCAATATTCCATAAATCAAGCAATGCCAGTCCCGGTTCGCCAAATAACCCGGCCAGATAGTAACGACCATTAGGGGTTAATAAGGCATCATAGGGTTGTTTTCCGATTCCGGTAAATTTTTTAATTTTGGGTTGCTTGGGATTTTTGGCATCGATGATCCAGATTTCACCTGCATCGAAAAGACTACATATAAATAGTTGTCCAGGCGCATCAACCAGACCGATGACTTTTGAACGTTGATTGTTTTTATCAATTGCAGGTATTTCGGACAATCGTTCCAGGGTTTCACTGGAGAATATTTTTACACCTCCGGGTGTATAATTGGAGACAGCTATCAATTTTCCATTTTGGGAAATAGCGCCACCGATACTGTTTCCAGCCTGAATGATTCGTTTTTCAATATTTCCTAATAACAGATCGATTTTGCTTAATCCACCATCGCGGCCGAAAACAAAAGCGTAGCGTTGATCTCTGGAGAAAACCACTGAAGCATGAGAAACATCGCCCAAACCTTCAATTCGACTTAGTACAGAGCGATCAGTGGTGTTGATAATTAAAGCAGAGCCGGTTTCCCGCTCGATAACCAGCCCGAGATCGCCGGTACCTCTTAATTCAGCCGCGCAAAAAACAGGCACTAACAAAGACAGAAAAAACAAAAGATAAATAGGTTTGGTCATTTTGTGTTTTTCAGGTGATGAATCAGCCAGAATGCTTCTTGCTTGCTGATAAGTTTTTTCCACGAAGGCATTGCGGTTCCATCTCTGCCTAGTAAAATAGTATTAACAAGCATTTTGTCTGATTTGTCAGTCAATGCTTTAGATAATAAAGATGGTCCCAAGCCACCTTTTAATGTCAGTCCATGACATGCGCCACAATCATTTTTCAGCATATTGAGCAAAATTTGTTGTCGTTCTGGTGAGAGGCTTTCGGTTTCTGCGGCCACAACAAAACTAAAAATCAGTAACAATCCTGCTTTCCACATTGGATCAAGGCTCAATTTTACTGTAGTAGGAGGCAAGATTGGCAATATCCTTATCGGACAAAGAGCTTGCGATTCGATTCATAACCTCAGATCTGCGCGTTTTGTCTCGATATTGTGTTAATGCTTGCTTTAAATAGCCTACATCACGTCCTGCCAATGGCGGAAAAGGCGCATCAGCACTGGGTTGACGGATGCCATGACACTGCGAACAAACCTTGGCGGCCAGACTTTTGCCTGCATAGGGGCTTGCTGCATGGCTGGTGCCGGCAAATCCCAAAAACAAAAAAAACACAGTAGAAGTAGAGACTTTAAGCATCGTTTTACTCCATTTCATCAGGCGACAAGCCGCGGGTCATGTATTTTACCCGGCCACGTGAAAAAATACCGGCAGGGCTTTCCATACTGATGGACGCGACTTTTTTTAATGAATTGGAATCGTAAACGACGACTTCATCGCCACTGTAACCAGCACTCACATAAAGAAACTTGCCATCAGCACTGTATTCAGGAAAATAGGCATGGCCGCCAACATCCAGGGTTTTAACAACTTCAAGTGATTTCTTGTCAATCAGCTGAATGGTCCGTGCACGTTTGTCTTTAGTGATAATATCCACGGCGACATAAGGTGCATTGGCATGAGCGGCTGGCGACTCAGTACCGCCGGACACAGGTACTTGCTTAATCAGTTCCATTTTATCCAGATCCCAAACACTGACTACAGTTTTGTCACACGTACCAAAATTAGTGCCAAAACCCAATGTTCGCCCATCCACCTTTACGGCAGATCCACCACCGACATGAGGAACACAGCCAGCTTTCAGTTTTTTTATGATTTTACGGTCTTTCAGGTCGATCGCAGCCACAATGCTGTCATCATAAGAAGCGACCATTAATTTGCGGCCTTTGTGAGTTAAAAAGGCATCATGTAAATGACGCCCTACATTTTTGATTTTAGTGACGGGAAAATCTTCTTTCAGATCAATAATCCACACCTGACCGGCATTTTCCAAGGCAATGGCAAAAATATCGGCAAAGGGTGTGCCAATGACCATGCCGGAATCAGAAGAAACCATTTTACCATCAGGGTCGATGCCTTCCAGCTTGAAAGTTTTTAGGGGTTCCAGAGTTTCAGCATCCAGTATGACAGCAACGTGGGGTACAAAAGAACCCGCCATAATATATTTACCATCACGAGATACACCCATTCCAGGGCCATTAAATCCAGTTTTGATACTGCGAACCGCTTGCATGGAATATAAATCAACTTTATAAATTTCTGCAGTATCAGTTTTAACATAGGCCCAGCGTGGTTTAGCCGGGTTGAAATCTATGATATGAGCTGCGGTAACTGTGGGTATTTCTCCGACTGTTTTATGCGTTTTGCTGTTGATAAAAATTGCTCTTGAACCTGTACCACGACCATATTTTCCACGCGCAGCTACGCCAATCAAATCATCAATATTGTCAATTTTATAAACAGGTTTGGCGGGTAGTTTGCTTTCATCTTTGATATAGACTTTCAGCGAAGCTTGCATATCAGCTAACGTCCAGTCTGGGTTAGGTTGTTTGGGTGTTTCCTGTAGATGTTTAACCAAACCGCGAATTTCATCATCGGACAATCGGCCAAAAAAGGGTGGCATCAATGTTTCAAAACTGCCCGTCATGATGGTGCTTCGCAAAACCGTAGGGCTGCGGCCTTTCAATGTTGTGGAATTCAGTGGCGGGGCAAGGTAGCCACCGTGATCAGCTCCATGACAGCTTGCGCAATTATCCATATAAAGTTGATGACCATTGATTTCAGAATTTGCCTGAATCGGGCAAAAAAACACCAGCCAGGTTGATACATAGGTAAAAAGTAGTTTTCTTGATTGTTTGATGAATCTCATATCCCCTCCACACTGGTTTTTTAGTTTTCAGCAAATCTTTTTGACAGGAAGCTGGACTGGAATTAAACCATAAAAATTCATTGGGAACACCCTCCATTTGAATTTATCGGATTTAGATGTGAATTCATCACTTACTTTGTTATCTATTTTTGTTAAATTCGAAATCAACCTAATGATTGATCACTATGATTCCGAGGTGCCAAATGTCTGAAATAAAAGATTTTTTAAACCCAAACTCCATGTTGACTCCAGGTATTGCTGGAGGTATTACCATGATGATTGCAAATTCGTTATGGGTTAATTTTGATTTTCCACCCAAATATACTGCAATTGTGATGTGTCTATTGCTTGGTCTGATGGTTTTGGCTGAGTTAAAGGCACCAATATGGCAAAAACCTGTTTACTACATTATTAATGTGTTGATTATTTTTTCAGTTAGTGCGGGTTCTAATGTTGTAGGCATGTCTGCAAGCCAGGCCAAATTATTAAGCGAGGCGAATCAATTAAAGAAACAGAAGCTGGCTGACGTTAATTATTTGCAAAAACTTAGTGGTTTTATTATTTCCAACGCTAACGCGGAAGCTAATGCTAGAGGGAAACCGGCAGAATCAAACAACAATGAAAAAAGGGAAAATAAAAGTCACCAACAAAAAACAGAGAAAAATTTGCGAGAATTACCGAAAGCAAAAAATCAATTATCTGCAAAGAAAAAGCACAAGACATTTTTTCGGCCGTGGTTCTAAGCTGATTTATTGGGGTCATGAAACTTTTTTGAACTTTCGAGGTATTTTGCTAACATAGAGTGTATGAAACGGTTTAGTATTTTCTTTCTAGCATTTGTAATAATCTGGATGTCCACCTGGATGGTGACTGATATTCATGGTTGGGCTGAGGAAGAGAATAACCCGCCTCATCCTGTGTTTTCTTTCAATCAAACCATTTCTGATTCTGTTGATGATCATTTGGCGACTGCAACAGATCATCAACCGCATTGCGGAGTTTGCAGTTATGATCACGGTGGCCATATCGGTCATACACTGGCGGCAATTTCTTATTTTGCTCCGGTTATACAGCCACAAAATCAAAAAAATACTCTTCATCTTGATTTCTGGTATTCCAGAACCACAATACCTACATTACGCCCTCCGATTGCCTGAGTTGCCTTAGCGCCCAGAGGTAAAGATTGCCAAGCATGGCAAAATAAAACCAATCTTATAGTTCGTATTTTGCTTGACTGGCTTCATGCCATCAGTCTGATTTTTTTGAACGCTTTATCTTCTGTCAACGCTATCCACATTTAAGCCTTAGCTTTTAAAGCTTGAGGTCAATTCAGTTAATATTTTTCAATCAGGAGGTTCAGTGGAACCAAAAAAACAATTAAAGCATTGCGTAGCGCTTGTATTTTGCTTCAGCATGCAATCAGCTGGTGCGGATGTTGCTCAGTATGATGTGCCGCCCCCGCCCAACATACTTGAGTCCAAAGTAAAGTTGGTTGAGCCGCAGGGCTTATTGACCCTGGAGCAGGCTTTGTCCTTATCTCTTTTACATAATCCGATGTTACAGGATTTTGCTTTATCAACACGAGTTGCAGATGTAAATACTTTGCGTGCTGGTCTATTTAAAAACCCTGAACTCGATATTGAGGTCGAAAACTTTTTAGGGTCTGGTCCGCTAAGACGATTTCAACAAACCGAAACGACCTTTTCGATTAGTCAGTTATTTGAATTGGGTGGGAAGCGTTCCAAACGTCGGGCTTTGGCCGAGACTGAATATGATCTTTCTATCTGGGACTACGAAGCTCGGCGAATGGATATGATTTATCTGGTCGCGACCAACTATATCAAGGTTTTGGCTAGCCAGGCACGTCTTGAGTTAGCAACAGAAACCACCAAGCTGGCGGAAGAAATCTACGACACTGTCGTTGCCAGGGTAAAAGCGGGTAAGGTTTCACCTTTAGAACAAAGCAAATCTCGAGTGGAATTAGCCAATGCACGTCTGGAACTAGCGCGTGTTAAACGAGCTTTGGTGATCAGCAAACAAAATTTAGCAGCACTGTGGGGTAGTGTAAATCCTCTATTCAACAATGTGTCGGGTAATTTATTTATTACTCAAAAGCTTCCAGAGTACTCAGAAATTCAAGCCAGGCTAAAAAATAATCCGGATCTGGCGCGCTGGGAAGCTGAAATTGAACGGTATCGGAAAGCTATTTCTTTGGCAAAAGCAAAAAAAATTCCTGATGTAACTGTTATGGCAGGTGCAAGACATTTTGCCGATCAGGATGACTTTGCTGCTGTTGCAGGATTTTCCGTACCACTATTCATTTTTGATAACAAGCAATACGGTGTGGATGAGGCCAATCTTCTGTTAACTCAAGGCTTGCAAAGGCGTCAAGCGGCAGGGGTCGAAATCCGTGCTGCGCTTGTTGAAAACTATCAACAATTGCAAATGAGTGAGATTGAAATTGAAGCGATTAAAAAAGAAGTTTTACCTAGTGCCAAAGCGGCTTTAGAAGCTGCAAAAACAGCTTACCGGCTGGGGAAAATTGGTTCTTTAGATTTGTTGGATGCTCAGAGAACTTTGTTTCAAACCAGTATTCAGCAATTAGAAGTTTTAGCTTCATACCATCTGAATGTCGCGAAAATTGAACGATTAATTGGTGGGGCTTTAAACCCTGCGACCACAAATTAAGTTGGAATATAAAATGATTCAGTACCTAAAACATTGTATAGAAAGATTAAATAATGTCAGCCTGGCGCTATTGCTAATAACGCTTGTTTGTTTTCAAGGTTTCTCTCAGTCAGCTTTAGCGGAACAAGATAATGACCATGACCCCCAAACTCATGATGATAAGGAACATAAACATGAAGTCAATGAGAATTCGCTTGATCATCAAAAACAACAACCACATGAACATGCAAGATCTGAGGAACATGAGCATGGGAAACATGAAGGGCATGAAGATGAGGCAGGACTAAAATTTTCTGCGTCAGAATTACAAGAGTTTGATATAAAAATACAACAAGCTCAACCGGGTGTCATTAGTAAAACACTGAATTTATTTGGTGAAGTGACTGTAGCACCAGAGCGATTATTTCATGTGGTGCCTCGAGTCTCCGGGGTTGTTCGTCAGGTATATAAGCATCTTGGTGATAAGGTTAATACGGGTGATATTTTAGCTACCTTATCCAGTCGGGAGCTAGCCGATGCAAAAGCTCAGTTTGTTGCTGCACAAAGTTTATTGCAACTGGCTAATGCAAATCTCAAACGCGAATATACTTTGTTTAAACGAAAAATTACGGCAAAAAGTGAGTATCTTGAGGCAAAGCAGGCTCAAGTTGAAGCATCAATTAAACGCAAAGCTGCGGAGCAACGTCTGAAAGCGTTAGGGTTATCTGAGCAATCTATTAAATCAGTCCTGAAAGATGTTGATAAAGATCTGACATTATATGAAATTCGAGCGCCGGCTGATGGGGTCATTATCGAAAAACATGCGGTACATGGTGAAGTATTAGGAACCAACACCCGAAGTTTTACAATAGCTGACTTATCACAGGTTTGGGTCAATTTTACTGTTTATCAGAAAGATTTGCTTTTTGTGCATCAAGGACAGAAAGTCATGGTGACAACTCAATTTGGTATGCCGACCAAAGAGCTGTCAGCAGTTAGCACAATAAGCTGGATCAGTCCTGTTTTGGATGAAATGACGCGGAGCGCAACAGCAAGAGTAATTCTCGATAACCCCAAGGGTTTTTGGCGACCAGGGTTGTTTGTTAGTGGTCAGGTAGCTATTGAAAAAGTACAGGCTGAAATTGTAATTCCACTTTCAGCGCTGCAAACTGTTGCTGGTAAAACTGTTGTTTTTGTTCGGCATGATGATGGAGATTTTGAACCACAAGTTGTAAAAACGGGACGCAGTGATTTTCAGAATGTGGAAATATTACAGGGTTTAGCAAAAGGACAGGCGTATGTGAGCAAAAATGCATTTTCTTTGAAAGCGCAGATGCAAAAAGGCAGTTTTGGTCATGGCCATAGCCACTAACAAGGGAGAAAAATATGATTAATCAGATAATTAATTTATCCCTGCGCAGCCGTCTGTTAATGTTGGTGCTGGGCATTATAGTATTAGCGGCAGGTTATCGCAGTTATCAGGCATTACCTGTTGATGCTTTTCCTGATGTTTCACCCAATCTGGTTCAGGTATTTACCATTACTGAAGGACTAGCACCCGAAGAAATTGAAATGTATGTTACTTACCCTGTTGAAGCGGCAATGACCGGTTTACCGGGTATTGAGAAGATACGCTCTGTTTCTAATTTTGGTTTATCGGTTGTCAATATCTATTTTCAGGATGATGTCAATATTTATTTTGCCAGGCAATTGGTTGGTGAGCGATTACAAGAGGCGAGAGATCAGATTCCGGCCAGTTTTGGTGAACCTTCCATGGGACCCATTTCTACAGGAATGGGGTTAGTACTTTTTTACTATCTTAAGGATGATACCCAGTCCTATACCTTAGAACAATTACGTACTATGCAGGACTGGATCGTGAAATTCAATTTGCAAACTGTACGAGGCGTCACCGAAGTATTAGGAATTGGTGGGTTTGAAAAACAGTTTCAAGTGATTGTTCAACCCGATGCTTTACTTCGTTATAACGTCACATTAAAAGAAGTGATAGAGCGTATTGAGGCAAACAATCTGAATGTTGGTGCCCAATACCTGGAAAAAAACAGTGAACAATTTGTTATTCGGTCAGTGGGACTCGCAACTGGAATTGATGATTTAAATGAAATTATCATTAAAAGCGTTGATGGCAGAGCTGTCTACCTACGCGAACTAGCTGAAGTAAAAATTGGTGGGGCAATTCGGCGTGGTCTACAAACTCATAATGGCAAGGGAGAAGTTGTTGCCGGGATGGCAATAAAATTATATGGGACCAATGCCTCAACGGTGATTGAACGGGTTGAAAATAAAATAAGCGACATCAATAAAACCTTGCCGAAGGGCGTAAGTATTGTGCCTTATTACCAACAAAAAGATATTGTTGAATCCGCTGTAAGTACTGTTACCAGTGCTTTGGTGCAGGGAATCATCTTGGTGGCATTGGTATTATTTGCTTTTATGGGCGGTTTTCGTCCCAGTCTGGTTGTTGCATTGTCAATTCCATTTTCGGTGATGTTTGCTTTTATTGCCATGGGATTTTTTGACATATCTGCAAACTTAATGTCATTAGGTGGTTTGGCGATTGCAATTGGGATGATGGTCGATGGTACCATCGTTATGGTAGAAAATGTTGATCGTTTGCTGCGGGAATCAGATCCTGAAGAATCGAGACTGCATGTTGTTGGAAGAGCCTGCCGGGAAGTCGGCCAACCTATTTTATTCGCAATTGCTATTATCATTATTGTGTTTTTGCCTCTGTTTACACTCGAGGGCGTGGAGGGAAAAACCTTTAGGCCATTAGCGTATACCGTAGCATTAGCCATGTTAGGTTCGTTGATTTATGCCTTATTTATTGCTCCGGTATTATCTGATGCATTAATGAGACGTGCTTTAAAACAAGCCGATGGTAAACCGACCATGGATGAGCGAATACTGAATGCTTTGCTTAAACCCTATCGTCCTTTAGTTGAATATTTTGTTAGCAATCGCATGATTGCAGTTGCATTATCGGCTGGTCTATTACTAATTGGCATGGCGATCTTCCCTTTTTTGGGTTCGGAATTTACGCCAAAATTACAGGAAGGCACGATTGTCGTGCGTTTGACTATGGCACCGTCTATTTCCATTAATGAAAGTAAACGCAATACCTTAATTGTTGAACGACGTTTGCTGAAAATTCCTGAAGTAATCGAAGTCACCAGCCGTATTGGCCGGGGCGAAGTTGGCGCTCATGCAGACCCGATTAATTCTGCAGAAATGTATATCATTCTTAAAGACAAGGATGATTGGAGAGACCCTGGGAATCAATCGCTAATTGAAAAAGATATCCGCCAATCTGTTGCCAGTTTACCGGGTATTACCGCAAATCTGACTCAACCTATCGAAATGACAGTCGATGAATTATTAGAAGGGGTTCGGGCTGAACTGGCGATTAAATTATTTGGCGATGATTTACAACAGCTAAAAACCAAAGCCGATGAAATTGCTGCAGTTGTTAAAACCGTTGAAGGAGCGGCTGATGTTCAGGTTGATCAGGTATCTGGAACGCCACAGCTTGTCATTACACCGGATCGTCATGCGATTGCGCGATATGGTCTCAATCTGGTCGATGTACAAAATGTGATCAGCAGCGCTGTTGGTGGCGTTACGGCAGGACAAGTGTTTGAAGGTATCAGGCGTTTTGATATTTTAGTTCGCTATCGGGAGCAGGATCGAAGTACTCCCGAGGCAATTCGTAATTTATTAATTACTGGACCAGAAGGTATCAAAGTGCCTTTGGCGCAAATTGCGACCATTGAAGAAATTGTCGGGCCAAGGCAAATTACCCGTGAAAATAATCAACGATTTATCAGTATTCAAGCCAATGTTATTGAACGGGATATTGTTTCTTTTGTAGAAGAAGCTCAACAAGCGATTGATAACAAAATACAATTTCCACCAGGATATTACACCACCTGGGGTGGGCAATTTCGATTACAACAGGAAGCCAATAAGCGTTTGGCTATCGTGATTCCCGCTACCTTGGTTATTATTTCGTTACTACTTTATAGCAGTTTTGGGTCTTTGAAAAATGCCGCCTTGATTTTATTGAATATTCCTTTGGCATTGGTTGGTGGTGTGATTGCGTTATGGATTAGTGGTCAGAACCTTTCTGTTCCATCATCAGTCGGATTTATTGCGCTGTTTGGTATTGCTCTGGAAAATGGCATGGTGTTAATGACTTATTTAAACCAATTGATTAAAGATGGTGTTGCTATTGATGAAGCTTCAATCAAAGGAGCTTGTTTGAGAGTGAGGCCGGTACTAATGACGGCCGTGACCACAGCATTAGGATTGATTCCACTTTTGCTGGCAACCGGAACAGGATCAGAAGTTCAGAAGCCATTGGCAACAGTTGTTGTTGGTGGTTTGGTGACGTCAACATTTCTAACCTTGCTGGTTATACCGGCTTTATTTAAGTGGTTTGTGACAGATAAGGAAATTAAAAAATAATTTTTTTGGGATAACTCGCTGGAAATATTAAAGCACCTAAAATGCTCTCTGCCGTTTTTTTGCGGTGGGGGCGGGGAGTTCCAGTAACAACTAACAAAAAAAATCTCCATAAAAATTGTTGTAAACCATTTGATTTTTTAAGGCGTTTTTTGTCATGTACAAAGAGGCGTTTGATAAACCGTTAAAACACAGAGATTATAAAATGAAACAAGTGATTGCTTATATAAAACCTCACAAACTGGAAAATGTAATGTTGGCCCTACATAAAATTAAAGGACTTACCGGCATTAGTTTGTTAGATATACGAGGTTGCGGACGAACTCGAAAAGATAATTCTGATGCAATATTTGATGAAGATAATTTTGGTTTGGTGTTTAGATTAAAACTTGAAATAGCGTGTCATGATGACAAATCCCAGGAGGTCGTTGAGGCGATACGCAGTAATGCACATACAGGGCTGAAAGGTGACGGCAAAATCTATGTTCTGCCAGTGCTGGATGCTGTTCGAATCAGCACTGGTGAGACTGGAGAAATTGCTGTTTAATATCTATTTACAGCTGTTCTTTGGTATTTAATTTACACAATTTAAATTTGCCTTGATATTCAATAATCACTATAACCATGAAAGAAACTAAGCCTTTGAATCAAATGAAATATACAAGCTTATGAGCAAACTGAATCAAGCGGAAGAATCTTGTTGTTGCCATGACAAGCCGCGAGAAACGTCACAATCAACGACTACCGGGTTTCAAAAAGGAACAACATTCAAAATAGAAGGGCTTGACTGTGTTGAGGAAGTTTCTATTTTAAAATCTGAAATTGGTCCTCTAGTGGGTGGCGCTGATAAATTGGTGTTTGACGTAATCAATGGTCGAATGACGATTGTACCTGAAGCTAATTCTGTGCCGGAAAAAGCAATTATTAAAGCCGTTGGATTAACCGGAATGAAAGCTACCCCTTGGACGCAAGGGCAAAGTCAGCCGGATATCAAAAAAAGACAACGTTCACAAACCCTGTTTGCCGTACTCAGTGGTTTCTGTATTTTTTCTGGCATCCTCATACATATTGCAATAGCTGGAGGTTTTACTGATTTACAAAATCTTTTTAAATCTCCTGAGAATTTGACTTTCACCTGGCAACAACTTATCCAGTATTTTGGTAATTTATTGAATGCTCATAGCCAGGTTACCATGCCATTACCCGAAAAAGCAGCGTATGGATTGGCTATTGTTTTTGGGGTTCGGCACATTATAGTTAAAGCTTTTTATGCTTTAAAACGCTTGCGGGCGGATATGAATCTTCTGATGTTTGTTGCCATAATCGGCGCAATCATTATCAATGAATGGTTTGAAGCAGCGGCGGTAAGTTTTTTATTTTCCCTGTCATTGGCTATTGAAAGTTGGAGTATTGCCAGAGCCAGAAATGCTGTGGAAGCCTTATTGGATTTAGCTCCTTCAACAGTACTGGTAAAAGAAAAAAATGGTCAGGAAAAACAAATTCCTGCTTCTGAGGTGGTTGTTGGGGAGGTTTTTATTGTAAAACCGGGGGATAAGATTCCATTGGATGGGGAAGTTGTTTCAGGAGTCAGCTCAGTCAATCAGGCGCCTATTACTGGTGAAAGTGTTCCAGTCACTAAACAAATCGGTGATCATGTTTTTGCCGGCAGCATTAATGGTGAAGCGATGTTGGAAGTGAAATCGACCAAAATTGCTTCAGATACCACTTTGGCTCATATTATTCGTCTAGTAGAAGAAGCTCACAGTAAACGAGCTGAAGCAGAACAATGGGTGGAAAAGTTTGCCCGAATTTATACCCCAGTGGTTATGTTATTAGCATTGGCAGTGTTTGTTATTCCACCGTTATTAATGGGAGGATACTGGCAGGAATGGTTGTATCGAGCACTGGTTTTATTAGTCATAGCTTGTCCCTGTGCTTTGGTTATTTCGACCCCGGTCAGTATTGTTGCCGCCTTAGCTTGCGCAGCTCGACAAGGCGTATTGGTTAAAGGTGGAATTTATATTGAAGCTCCGGCATCTTTAAAGGCAATTGCCTTTGATAAAACGGGAACTTTGACCCAGGGAAAGCCTGTAGTGACAGATGTTATACCTTTTAATAATCATACTCAGGAAGAGTTATTGAGTAGAGCGGCGGCTTTGGAGATACGCAGTAATCATCCACTAGCTGCGGCGATAATTAAATATGTTCAGAATCAGCAAATAGAAATTTCCAGTGCTGATGATGTGACAGTGCTGCCTGGCAAAGGTGTAACGGGCGTGTTTAATGATACGACTTTTTGGTTGGGTTCCAGAAGATATTTGCTTGAGCGAGCACAGGAAACCCCGGGAATCAGTGACAAGGCACAGGCTTTGGAGCAAACGGGAAAAACCGTTATTGCGGTAGGTAATGACCAGCATGTTTGTGGTCTGATAGCCGTAGCAGATCAGCCTCGGCCTGAAGTACAATCTGTTTTAAAAGCCTTGAAAAAAACAGGAGTTCAGCACTTGGCCATGTTGACGGGTGATAATCAGGTGACTGCTGAAAATATTGCTAAACAAATTGGTATTGACGAGATTTATGCAGAATTACTTCCCGTTGATAAAGTTGAAATAATTAGTCAGTTGGTGGACAAGTATGAAAAAGTCGCAATGGTGGGCGATGGAATTAATGATGCGCCAGCGCTGGGCCGGGCAAGCCTTGGTATTGCAATGGGTGTTATGGGTTCAGATGCGGCCATTGAAACAGCTGATATCGCTTTAATGAGTGATGATCTTTCCAAACTCCCCTGGCTAGTTAAACATTCAAAACGAACTTTGCGTATTATCAGGCAAAATATATTCTTTGCATTGTCCCTGAAAGCAGTATTTGCCATTCTGGCTTTTGCAGGATTGGCAACACTCTGGGCAGCCATTGCTGCAGATATGGGCGCTTCTCTTTTAGTTGTGGCTAATGGTTTGAGGCTGCTTAAGGCAAAGTAAAAAAAGTTAGTTCTCATAAGAGTTCTGATAATTAACTTCGTCACGATGCGTTATAATTACTGTGAATGATCCACCAAATCACGTTGAAATTAGGTAACTACTCAGCGTATTTATAGTTTCAATATCAGTAACTTATTCCAGAAGACGCCG
>CAZGYJ010000015.1:0-27373 GCA_964530345.1 uncultured Methylomonas sp. | reverse complement strand
GCTAAGATTTTTTCAAATCCCATGCTAAACCAATATCTTGCTTGCTGTTATCCACATTGAAATCTCCGATTCAGGTTAATTTTATGAAATCAAAAACTCAAAAAACAGAAAACTTCCAAATTTTATTGGTATTCTGTTTTTCTACCCTTTGTTATGATGATTCCACATTGAAATCACCGATTCAGGATGATTATGAATATGATATTCATAATTTTTATGGAAAGGGCCTTGTAAAAGAATAGTCAAAATATCCAAAATTTGAAGAAACCTTATTTATTAATACAATGAAAAAACTATGAAATTTCTGGCTTCCTATGTCATGCGAGGACCAACTCAGGCTCTGAATATCTCAGCTCTGTTTGGAATTTTATCAATACAAATCTTGCCTGCTGCTATATTGTGTTCCGGAGTTGTTGCATTATATGTACTAAGGAAAGGTCATAAAAAAGCTTTAATAGTGGTATTTGCAACAATTGCAATCAGTTACCTTGCTAATCAATTCATCCCTAATAGACCTGGCCTCGATTTTCCCATCGTCATTTTGCTGTTAATCCCTGTTTGGATTAGTGCGTTAATACTCAGAGCTACGGAATCTCAAGGCTTGGCTATCAGTGCCGCTATCTTTTGTGCCGCACTTTTTGCAGTTAGCATTGAGTTGTATTCTGGTAATGCCATTCAATGGTGGAGTGAATGGTTAGAAACAGCTGTAACTGGCGTGAAAAATACCAGTTACCAAGGATTTGTCGATAGTGGCAGTTTAAAAATCATGAATGGCTTAATTGCCTCGGTTCTAGGAATCAGTATAGTCATCAGTCTGCTATTAGGACGCTGGTTGCAAGCAATGCTATATAACCCTGGGGGGTTTGCCATTGAATTCAGCAACTTAATCGTTCCCAAACGATTTCTTTATTTTATTGGATTAATTTTACTTATCTGTTTTCTGATTAACAAAAATCTATTCAATGATTTATTAATAGTATTTTCAATTATCTATTTTTTTCAAGGACTCGCCATATTACACTTCTATGTAGAAAAAAATAAATTGAGTAAATCAATGTTATTACCCGTTTATCTATTAATTTTCTTTCTGCCGCAATACGCAATCATTGGTCTTGCTGGCGCTGGAGTAATGGATCCCTTTCTTAATTTCAGAAAACAACTCAAATGATACCTATTCGTGATACTGCCCCTTGTAATACAACGCCCTATGTTACCTGGGGGTTAATCTTTATCTGCTCGGCTTTGTTCATAATTTTGCAGTTTCTACCTGAACCTATCCAACGCGAAATCATTTATAAATATGGAATGGTGCCAATCCGTTATTCAAATCCACAATGGGCTACCTATTTTGGTTTGCCTCCAGATGGAGGTTTGTCTTTTTTTACGAATTTATTTCTACATGGCAGTTGGATGCACTTACTCCTGAACATGTGGTTTCTTTGGATTTTTGCTGATAATATTGAAGATCGAATGGGACATTTTCGATTCATCATTTTTTATTTAGTTTGCGGGTTTTTAGCAACTTTTTTGCAATGGTATTACAAGCCGGAACTGGTTGTACCCGTTGTAGGCGCATCTGGTGCTATTGCCGGTATTTTAGGCGCTTATTTTTTTCTCTATCCTTATGCTCGAATTATCATTTTAGTTCCTTTGTTTTTTTGGCCATTCTATTTCAATTTGCCTGCTATTGGTTTTTTAGGCGTTTGGGTGATCATACAACTGCACAATGCAACAACCCCTATGGTGTTCGAACACATAGCCATTGATGTTGCATGGTGGGCACATCTGGGTGGATTTATTACCGGAAGTATCATTTACCGTTTCTTTCTGCTCGATCAACCAGCCACAGAAAATCAAGAATAATTCCCGTTAAATGAGTAAATTTTGTGTATAATTTAATGTTCAGATTTGAACTATCAACCTGACTATCCATGTTAGGTTGCCCTCCAGGTTACAGGAAAATAAATGAATAAAGTGAATATTAATGTTGCGTTAGTCAGACTTTTGCAATTTGTCGTTTTTGTCGTTTTTACATTTATGGTGATGACATATTTTGGCGCCCTATTGCTAATCCCTCTGGATCTCCTTTATATTCTGATCAAAATATTGTCTGCGATTGGTTTTAATGGCATTTTGGCTGCTTTTGTTGCCGTCCCTGCTGTTGGATACCTGGGATTCGTTGCCTATCAAACTCCTGAACTCGTCAAATTACTCATTGATACTGGGGTTGACTTGGTTAAAACCGGAAAACAGCGCATTGAAGCTTTCAACACGATTGCTGAAAACACGAAAGCTAATACTGAGGCTAAAGCCTGAAAGGACAAATACTTTCATATCCAACAAGAGAGGGCATGTAAGTATGCCCTTTTTTATTTGAAATACCTTTTCAAATAATGACCTGTATATGAATTTTTATTATTGGCCACCTGCTTTGGCGTCCCTTCAGCGATAACCATCCCTCCGCCATCCCCTCCTTCTGGGCCCATATCAATAACCCAATCAGCTGTCTTAATAACATCCAGATTATGCTCAATGATAACTACGGTATTTCCATGATCGCGCAAAGCATGCAAAACGCTAAGCAACTGTTTAATATCATGAAAATGTAGTCCGGTTGTTGGCTCATCCAAAATATAAAGAGTTTTCCCTGTATCCCGCTTGGATAATTCCTTAGCTAATTTAACACGTTGCGCTTCACCACCAGAGAGAGTAATTGCATTCTGTCCCAAGGTAATATAGCTCAAACCAACATTCACCAAGGTATTCAACTTTTTCGCAAGCACGGGTATAGCACTAAAAAATTCAGCTGCATCTTCAACCGTCATATTTAGTACTTCATTAACGGTTTTCCCCTTATATCGAATTTCCAATGTTTCCCTATTGTAGCGTTTGCCGTTACAAACATCACAATGCACAAAAACATCAGGTAAAAAATGCATTTCCACTTTAATGACGCCATCACCTTTACATGCCTCACAACGCCCCCCCTTAACATTGAAACTAAACCGTCCTGGGGTATAACCTCGTGATCTGGATTCCGGCGTAGCCGAAAAAAGTTCCCGAATAGGGGTAAACAAACCAGTATAAGTAGCAGGATTAGACCGTGGAGTTCTTCCAATAGGACTTTGGTCTATATCAACCACCTTATCAAAATAATCTAAGCCATCTATCCCTTCACTTGGCGCGGGCATTGCACTGGATCGATTAATCAAACGAGCCGCATGTCGATACAAGGTGTCGTTAATCAATGTCGATTTTCCAGAACCGGAAACCCCCGTAACGCAAGTCAGCAAACCTATCGGAAAGGTAACATCAATATTTTTCAGATTATTTCCTGAAGCCTTTCGAATTGTAAAACAATTTTTCTGATCGTAAACCGTTATATTTTCAGGGACAATGATTTGTTGTTGGCCTGATAAATATTGGCCTGTCAGTGATTTCTCATTGCCCATAATGTCACTCGCAGCTCCCTGAGCAACTATTTCACCTCCATGAATCCCCGCACCCGGACCGATATCAACAATATGTTGAGCTGCTAGAATAGCATCTTCATCATGCTCAACAACAATCACCGTATTGCCCAAATCCCGGAGCTTAAACAGAGTATTCAATAAACGTTGATTATCTCGTTGGTGTAAACCGATTGAAGGCTCATCCAATACATACATGACACCAACCAGACCTGCCCCGATTTGGCTAGCTAAACGAATACGTTGAGCTTCTCCCCCGGAAAGCGAATCGGCACTACGATTTAACGTCAAATAATCCAAACCGACGTTAACTAAAAATTCTAACCTTTCCTTGATTTCCTTAACAATTTTATCGGCAACTTCACCACGTTTTCCGGGTAAATTTAACTGCTCAAAAAATTCCAGTGATTTCCTTATCGGCATGGCCGTTATCTGATGAAGCGGAAAATCTTCAATAAAAACATTCCGTGCTGCCGTGTTCAGCCTGGAGCCGCCACAGCTTTCACAAACTTTTTTTGATAAATATTTGGCCAATTCATCTCTGACCATTTGTGAGTCAGTTTCTCGATAGCGCCTCTCCATATTAGCAATAATACCTTCAAAGCTATGGCGTTTTTTCTTGGTTTTCCCAGTACTGGTAAGAAACTTAAAGTCTATGGCTTTTCTTCCGCTACCATAGAGAATAATGTGCTGAATTTCTTTATCCAATTTTGAAAAAGGCTGCTCTGGATCAAAACCATAGTGCTCTGCTAACGAACAAATAATTTGAAAGTAATAGGCATTTCGTCGATCCCAACCCCGAATGGCACCACCAGCAAGACTGATTTCAGGATTATGAATAACAAGTTCAGGATCAAAATGCTGTTTCACACCCAATCCATCGCAACTTGGACATGCCCCTTTGGGATTATTAAAAGAAAAAATCCGTGGCTCAAGTTCGGTTAAACTATAGCCACATTGAGGACAGGCATAGCGCTCTGAAAACAACAATTCGATCTTGTCATCCAAAGATGCTGCAATAGCAACACCATCGGCAATACGCAAGGCAGTTTCAAATGATTCCGCTAATCGAAGACTGATATCATCGCGAATTTTAAAGCGATCCACGATCACTTCAATAGTATGTTTTTTCCTTAAATCTAGACTCGGTGGCTCATCCAGTTCATAAACTTCACCATCTATTCGAGCTCGAATAAACCCCTGGCTTCGAAGGTCATCCAGTAATTGCAAATGTTCGCCCTTCTTTTCAACAACAACAGGAGCTAATAACATCCAACGCTGACCAGATAGCTGCGCCAAAACCAGGTCAACCATTTGACTTACTGTTTGTGCTTCAAGTGAGGTATGGTGCTCAGGACAACGCGGAGTTCCGGCACGGGCATACAATAACCTTAAATAATCATAAATTTCGGTTATTGTTCCAACTGTTGAGCGCGGATTATGAGAGGTTGATTTTTGCTCAATGGAAATAGCGGGTGAAAGTCCTTCAATATGATCAACATCAGGCTTTTCCATCATTGACAAAAATTGCCTGGCGTAGGCAGAAAGTGATTCTACATAGCGCCTTTGACCTTCAGCATAAATCGTATCAAACGCTAAAGAAGATTTTCCTGACCCCGATAAACCAGTGATGACAATCAATGCATCACGGGGCAAATCCAGATCAATATTTTTCAGATTATGGGTTCTTGCACCACGAATACTGATGGTATCCATTAATAATTATCCAACTGTCTAAACAACCGGATAATATACTTCTAAAACCACATGGTTGGCTAATAAAGTTTTAATTTAATCTATGCTGGCCTTTTGATTCTTGTTTTTAAGAAACAAAAAAACTCCAACTGCAATTGCGACAAGTGCAAAAAGTACTATATTGCCCTTTTTGACATAATCAATTACTGCATTACCAAAATGATAATACAAGGAAAAAAATACCGTTGTTGATATGGTACAAGCCAACAAATCAGCAAGTGCAAATTTATGAAAATGCATTTTTCCCAAGCCCGCAGTCAAAAATAAGCCATTGCGAACTCCAAATGGAATGAACCGGCCAAATAACAAAGTCACTATGCCATAACGTTCATAAAATTTATGAATTTTATCAATCCTTTCCGGCGGTACCATATTGGCAAAAAACTTGATTTCAAAAAGTTTTGGACCTAGCTTCCGACCTAAGGTGTAACAAATCAAATCTGATAAGTAAGCCCCCATATAAACCCCAACAAACAGCCGTACCAAATAATCAGGATAATGGCTGGCCAAAACTCCAGAAATGAACAGCATGCCATCTTCAGAAACAGGAATATTAAGACCTGCTAAAAGTAACGCGCCAAAAATAATCCAGTGAGCATACTGAATATTTGCCTGTATAAACTGCAAAAGCTCTTCCACAACTAAACCCTTTTCTTGGATGAATAATTTGGTTTAAGTATACCCGAAGTGCTTTTTTTTAGCTCTCGGTTTGTTATTTGGAAAATTCGCTAAGAAATGTAAATCTGGAAAAAAGAAATTTTAAATTGATTAACCCGCGCGAAGTATAACAGCCGCTTGAAAATGAAACGGCTGTTAGATTTAATGATACTTAATGGAAAATTGATTCAAATGAAAACCCGTTAAATTCGATAATTTCCTTCAATCTTTTCAGGGCATCCATTTGAATTTGTCTAATTCTCTCACGAGTAACACCCAGTTCAGTTGCCACCTGCTCCAGTGTTGAATGCTCATATCCGCACAACCCATAACGTCGACAAATAACTTCACGCTGTTTTTCTGACAACTGATATAACCAATCGGTTATATTGTTTTTCATGCCTTCTTCCTGAAGTTTCTCAACTGGGGTACTGTCAGCCTCATCAGAAATTGATTCCAGCAAAGGTTTGTCGAAATCTTTTCCCCCTGGAATATCAACAGATGTCACACGTTCATTCAATTTAAGCATTTTCTCAACTGTCTTGAGAGGTTTATCAAGATATTGAGCGATATCTTCTGCAGTCGGGTCGTGATCCATGGTCTGAGCAAGATGCTTTTGCGCTTTTAAATAGACATTCATTTCTTTAACAATATGAATCGGCAGCCGAATGGTGCGGGTTTGATTCATAATTGCTCTTTCGATCGTCTGTCTGATCCACCATGTGGCATAAGTTGAAAACCTGAAACCACGTTCCGGGTCAAATTTTTCGACAGCCCGAATTAACCCCAGATTACCTTCTTCAATCAAATCAAGTAAAGGAAGTCCTCGGTTTAAATAACGCCGCGAAATTTTTACGACCAATCTCAAGTTACTTTCAATCATGATCCTTCGCGCTTCGTCATCTCCTTTCAGCGCACGAGAACCGTAGGTTTTTTCCTGATCGGCTGTTAGTAGTTTTGATTTTCCCAATTCATTCAGATAAATCCGGGTTGCATCAAAATGATTCTCTCCCTGAGTTTCAGTGGTTTGTTCCGGTCTGATTTTTTCTTCAATCAATGCTACTGGATCAGCAGCAATAACGATTTCATCAGATAAAATAGCAACATCGTCCCCAACTGTTTCAATTACATCCACTTTCATTACACACCTCAAAAAAACAAGTCGGTTTAAAGCCGACAAAAATTCATCTAAGCTAAGGTAAATATTTGAGCGGATTTACAGATTTTCCATTCTTGCGAATTTCAAAGTGTAAAGTCGCTTGCTTACCTTTCCCTAGTCCCATTTCAGCAATGACTTGGCCTTTTTTGATATCCTGCCCTTCTTTGACCAAAAGGCGGCGATTATTAGCATAAGCACTTAAGTACAAATAATTATGCTTAATAATTAATAGATTACCGTAGCCAATCAATCCATTACCGCTATAAACCACTTTCCCAGCCTCAGCTGCCTTGATTGACTGTCCAATTTTTCCACCAATATCGATTCCTTTATTGCCAGTTTGAGAAAAGGTTTTGACTAGCTTTCCTCGTATCGGCCATTGCCAGTGAAACTTTAACACCTTTTTTTTAGCCTTTGATACTGTTGGTTTTTTTTGTGACGTATTTCTCGGTTTTTTTGTCTGTTTATGTGACGCAGGTCTCCTTTTTAAGGATTTTTTAAGGTTATTTGATGATTTTTTTGGACTGCTCTTTGCTCCGAACAACTTGATTTTTTGTCCAACATATATGTTATGGGGTGCAGAGATATTATTCCATTTGGCTAGCTGTAAATAACTATAACCATATCGAAACCCAATGGAATACAAAGTGTCGCCTTTTTTCACAGTGTAATATTTAGCCTTGGCTCGTCCTGCAGTAACAGAATGATTAGTTCTTTTAACTGGCGCATAATTGGGTTTATAGGAACAACTAGTGCTAACCAATAAAGTCAACATTGATACAGCAACTAGACAGAATACTTTGTTGAACATTAATCCAGAGAATTTAATATTATTTTTTTTGCCTGATTTATCTTGGCAGCAAGATAATTATTTCCGCCTCGGTCAGGATGTATTTTTTGAATCAGTTTTCGATGCGCTGAAATGACCTGTTGTCTTGTTGCCCCCGGCGTTATACCAAGAATATTATATGCCTCCTCCAAAGCCATATTCGCCCCTGCCTGGGATCTCGAATTTGTTTGCTGATTGGTGGTCTGCCTGGCCCCACGTATCATTAACCACAATCGGTGTAAGCTTGGTGCCAATCGCAACACGACTGGAAGCATTCTAATTAAAAAAGCAACAGCAATACCAATAGCGGCAAAAATCCAGTTTAACCTTCCTGTTAGCCCCAAAAATATCAACGCCACTGCAATTAATAAAATAGCTAATGATCTGATATATCTAGCTACTTTATCTGGCGGCGTTTTCTGAAACCAACGTACACCAAAAAATAAAGCGATGATAAAAACAATGAGTAATAGTCTAGCCAAAATATTTCCTGCTATTGTTTTTCAACACAATTATTTTAACCATCATAAAATATAATAATCTTTTTAACATCTCTCTAGATTTCATGCTCAACACATCAATTCCCGTTCTTGGATTTGCCGCATTTAGTGGGGCAGGAAAAACCACCTTATTGACAAAAATCATCCCTATTCTGGTTAACAACAATCTTCGTCCAGGTTTAATCAAACACAGTCATCATAATTTTGACATTGATAAACCGGGCAAAGACAGCTACAAACTAAGAAATGCCGGTGCTTCACCAGTACTATTGGTGTCAAAGTATCGTCGAGCAATTATCACTGATTTTATTGAACCGCAAGAACCGTGTTTGTCAGATCAGCTAAAAATGATAGACCAAACTCAACTTGATTTGATCCTGGTTGAAGGGTTTAAGTCAGAAAACTTTCCCAAGATTGAAGTTTATCGTCCCGAATTAAAAAAACCCATGCTGTTTCCTGATGATCCGAGCATTTTCGCAATTGCATCCAATGTTAAATTGAAAACTCCCCAGCATATCCAGTTTCTTGATTTGAACACACCCGAAGTAATAGCGTCATTTATAATGGCTGAATTTTTGGAAAAAACCGGGAACAATGAGTGCTAATGATTATGATCATGTGTGGGAGAATTGTGACTGTGCTGGAAGTTTTTGACCATCATGGGCTTTACTCCTGCCCCATGCCCATAAACCATTAGACCGCCCAGATCAGCTCCAAGCGACATTATCAACACGATTAAACCTGCAACAAACAAATGAATAAAGTTAGCAAAACCCTTGATGTTTGATTTAGAAAATAATCGCCAGATTGCCAAAAAAATGGTTAAAAAAGCAACTGTCAGTCCAAAATGCTCGTGACTTTCCATAATTTCATGAATATCCCCTCCATGAGGCAAAGTCTCAGCGGCTTGAAAACCGGCTAAAACGGCAGCAATAACCCCTATTACTCCCAAATATAGCAAAGTACTTGCAGTATTTCGCCAATTGTCATTGTTTATAACAGAAGCGAGCAGATCAAGAATAAAAAAAGCGCTCAAAAAAGCAATGGGAAAATGTACAATTAGAGGATGAATATTTGGCATGACCGCCAAACCCGGAAAAAACTCCGGCATCAAAACCGCAGGGCCATTTGCCAAAACATTATCAATTAATGATAAAAATTGTTCTACATAAGCCGCAGCGCCATCATTATGATCCGTTGCATTTCCGTGAATTAAAAAGCTAAAAGAATTATCGAACATTTTCAAAAATAACCTGTAATTATGGAGATTGTGCCAATGTGACACAAAAAATCAGTTCATTCAATAAGCAAGGAAAATAATAATGGCTTGGTTGGTTTTAAGATCTTCCAGAAAAACAAAGTTACTTATCGGGCGCCTTTACCCCACAGAACCACTTCAATGGTATGAAGCATAATATTCAAATCCAGAAATAAACTGTAATTTTTGACGTAATATAAATCATATTGCAATTTCTGAACGGTGTCATATTCATCTGCGCCATAGGGATAACATAGTTGTGCCCATCCAGTGATACCCGGTTTTACACGATGTCTTTCGCGATAATAGGGGATTCGTTTCTCGAATCCTTCGACAAACTCAGGACGCTCAGGACGCGGCCCGACAAAACTCATTTGGCCGCCGAGAACATTAAAAATCTGCGGTAATTCATCAATTCGACACATTCGAATAAATTTGCCTACTCTGGTTATTCGATTATCGTGTTTTTGCGCCCACTGCGCGCCATTTTTTTCGGCATCAGGAATCATGCTTCTGAATTTGATGACTTTAAAATTCTTATTGTTTTCACCGACCCTGACCTGTTTATAAAAAATGGGCGCCTTCCAGCCACTTTCTAAAATAATTGTAATTGCCGTCAACAACATAACCGGCCAAGTCACCAGTAATAAAAACGAACTCGCTACAATATCAAAAAATCTTTTACCAATGGTTCTCAAGCCACTTTGCGCGAAACCGTCAGAAAAAACCAGCCAACTGGGATAAAGATTCTCAAGATAAATAAGTCCTTGTTCACGCTCATAAAAACTCATCAAATCCATAATCTGGATGCCGGACATTTTACAATCCAGTAATTCATCAGTCGGCATGGATTTTCGTCTGTCATCCAAAGCGACAACAATTTCATCAATATTGAGTTGATCAGCGATTTCATTAATTTTCTGATTATCATTGATGATAAGTTCCGCATTAACTTTGCATTTTTCATCATGAATCGGAACAAAACCAGCAATTGCAAAACCTCTAACCAAATAACTGTCATTCAAGGCAACCAGCTTACTGGCTTTTTCGCCACAACCAATAACCAGAACCCTTCTTTGAATACGCTCGAGATTGACATATTTATAAAACAAATAACGCGACAACATAATCCCGATAAATGCCAGTATCAAAGCAACGCCGAGAACACTCCGCGCCATTTGGAATTCGGGAAAGATATAATAAATAGAAACCAGAATAAAAATTGCCGCAGAAAAACTGATACAAACCCTTGGCAGCAATTCATAATCATCCCAGGCCAAACTTCTGCGATACAAGCCGAGACCAGCACAGCTAAGGATTAGCACTGTTGAAAAAATAATACTGGCCAAATAGATTTCTTCATCCGTATACCAGGACGGATCCCATAAAAACCGAATCTCACTGCCAAAATACATGGCGCTGTAGAATAGGCAAAATTCGACAATCATCAGCCACATGTAGGCGCTGGACAAATAATGACGAAAAATTCTTATCACTTAATTTCCTGAATAATTTTATTTGATGGGATTTTTAAAATAACACTTGTCGGTGTCAATAGTATAGACTAAGGAGAGTGTGTTATAAAATCACTTCCAGGCTTTTTCCAATAATATTTTTTTAACATATTGAATGGGTATGGCATAAGTGATACCGCTTGGATTAGACAAAATAGCCTCTTTACTTTCCTTAATGAAAACCTTGTTGATTACACCAATTACCCTACCATTTTCTGAGTCATAAAGCGGACTGCCACTGTTTCCCGGATAAGCTGTCGCATCAAGTTGGAAAACATCGTAGGGTTCACGCAAACGCCTCATCAACTTTGCATTTAATTGGCGGGCTTTCAACATTGGAATCGCCATAGGGGTAATAGCCGAAACAATGCCTCGATGGGTTACAGGGTAAAGACCAAGGATCATTCCGATTGGATAGCCTGTAAAAGCAACTGACTGCCCTTCTCGAACCTGTTCAGAGCTCCCTAATGTTAAAGCTGGCAACCGGCCTTTTATCAATTCAAGAACAGCAATATCATGTTGGCTATCAACAGCAACCTTTTTAACGACGGCCATTTTACTCTGCTTGTTCATTCTAAAAAAAACCGCTAATTTTTCCAGCTTTTCATGATTTAATTTTTCCGGAAGCACATGCGCATTGGTAATTATCAAACTGCCATCATCAACCACAAATCCCGTTCCTCTAAATAGAGCGCGTGGGCTACGGGTTGGCATATAAGTCCCGACTGCAACAATACTGGGCTTGAGCTTTTCAATCGTATCCGGCAATTGCAGGCCTTTAGCCGGGGCTAACGAAATCCAGAAACTGCCCAATAACCATGCAAACAAAATGTAAAAGTTGATAATTTTCATTAATTTAATGCTAATTTAAATTTTCCGGTCAATTCGTTATCCAGAGACAAGTTAGCAGCTCCATTTTCAGATAAATCTGTCCAGGATTTGGAATTATGAAACAGCTCTACTTCGCATTTATTTTTTAAACCGAAAACCATGATCTGATTGATTGAATCATGAATGGAAAATGCGACCTCTTGCGCATCTGGTTTGTGTACAAAAAGCACCAACTTTTGCTCGATAACCAACCCAGTGACACTTTTGGAACCCGTGTTTACTTTTTTTATTAACGCCTGGGAGGGTGAATCTGTGGAAACAGATAAAACCACTAAAAATTCGTCTTCAAGTGATGGAATAGATGGCTGTATTTCCAGCCGCCAACGTCCATTATCAAACCAAGGCCTGGTGAAACCACCTTGTTCAAAATTACTACCATCTAAATCTCTATCATCGCCATCATTTTCTACATAATACCGGTAATCTCTGCCACCAACCACACGAATTACGGATCCCTCTGGCAATATTCGTGTAACTTTCAAATAACTCAGCTGGTTTTGAATAATTGCTGTTGACTGTTTGCTTTCCAAAATACCGTTGATCTGACTGCCTTTCAATATCTTTAAGCCTTTGACTTGAGGTCGATTAACCGAATGCAGCAACCATTTTTTAGTGAACTTCGGGTTGGTTGAGATAACTTGGTCATAAACGATAATTTGATCACTCTTGGGAAAATAAACAAACTGTCTTGTTATCTTCTTTACTTTCCCACCTTGTTGGTTATCATCAAAAACAGTATTGTTGTAAGCGCCCGTTAAATCAGCAGAAATATAATAATACTCAGATTTTTTGACAGCGTAATTTTGTAATAACGCTCCTTCAAAGTGTAAACCAGAGTTAAAATTTCTAAACCAATGGTCAAGATTGATAATACTGCTACCAGTTGGCTGAATCACTCTTTGTCCGCCATCCGCCACATTGTTAAGAAAAAACCAATTTGGCTGGACTGTCTCCCCGGGTCTTAACACCAGCAAACTGTTTTTTGCCACGGTTCGAATCGAATAATTTAATCGATTTTCAGAGTAATATTGGTTATAAACGCTACTATTTATAGCCAGAGGCGACTCTTTAAAAACAGTAAAATGGCCTGCATCATAATGACCGTGATGGGCAAATGAATGACCGGCCTTGAAACTGATAAACGTATCTTTTTTCCCCCAGCCAGACCGAAAATAGGCATAATTAGTAGAATTTTTTCCAAAAATCCTGGCATTATCCAAAAAAGGCGCTAACGAAACCAAACTGCCATCGCCCACAGATTTAGCCGTTGGATCAAGAAACAGCAGCAGCCCCCATTGATAACCGTGGTAATAACTCGATAAGCCATGCAATTTTTGTAAATAATTGGCGTAACCGGCCAGTACTGGATCTCTGGTCAGACTGACAATCAAATCAATGACCCTTTTGGTCTCATCTTTTAAATCAACTCGGGAACCTTCATCGCCGAAACCTTCAATGCGATCATCCGGACGTGTTGCATAGACATGCCAAAAACCAACAGTTCGCATTAATTCAAGAATTTTTTGGCTGTTTCTGGCTCCTTCAAGACCATTCACATAAGCATTTGCTGCCAATGCAAACGGAAATGCCCGATTTTGTATCCAGTAGTTATATCCTTCCGGCCAGATTTCTGTGTGTGCTAACGCTTCAATGGCCTCAAGAAAATATCCTTGAGCACGCTTTCTTAATTGCTGAATTCCCGGAAAATCAGCAGGCAAAACAATGGCACAAATCCAGGCCATCGCAGCATGACTCGAACGACCATGCCATAATGAAGCTGAATCCCCATCCAGAATATTTAGAATTTTGATTAACCCAATAGCAATTTTTTTTTCAATTTCCTGCCTTTGTTTATCTTTTTGAAGCAAATAGGAATAGAAAAGGTCATAAGCCAGGGCCAATTCCCAGGCATTGCTGTCGATATCATCTGCTTCAGGCGAGACCAAATTAAAATCTGACATGGAATCCAACAGTTTTCTTGCCGCCTTATCATCATTCGTCGCCAACCAACAAGAAACAAGAAAAAGCATTTGTTTCGATTCACAATGAGATTCAAATGAGTAATTTAATTCAGAAAACCAAGCAATCCTTTGTTTCATGATCGGCGCTACCCCTTGACCATCCCATGGTTTCAGCCCGGGCAAAATAATTCTGGGGTGTTTATTGATAACCTTGCCGTCCAGAGAATCCTCAAGGTGACGTGGGTTTTCTGAAAAATCCTTAAAAAAAACAACACCCAAAATGAAAATAACTACAAAACAAAACAATAATTTAACCGAAAAATAATTCATATATTCAGAATCAACATGTACAAAATGAGTAAGCTTTCGTACGTTTTAAGTATTTCATAATAAATTTTGCCTGTCATTCGTTCCAGTTTTCCCAATAATCCAAGCTATAATATTGGCATCAATATTTTTTCAGACACACAAACAAGGACATGACAACGTTATTTCACCAATTATTTCTGGAGACAGTTGAAAAAAATCCCGATGCACCTGCTTTAATTCACAAAAAACAACAGTGGAATTATAACCAGTTCAACCAACTTGTTGTTGAGCAAGCCCATGCCTTAGCCGGATTAAACTTAAAACCGCAACAACGCGTTGCAGTTTTTTTGCCTAAACAGATTGAAACTGTAACCAGCTTTTTTGCAACAACGATGGCAGGCGGTGTTTTTGTTCCTGTCAATCCGGTTCTAAAAGCCCCGCAAGTGATCCACATTCTACAAGACTGCAATGTGCAAATTCTCGTTACTTCAAAAAGTCGTTTGCAAGGTCTTGCTGAATATTTGCCTGATTGTCCTGATTTACACAGCATAATACTGGTTGATGATCATGTCCCTCCAGAACCGGCATTGGAAACAGTCCAGATTATCAGTTGGCAAGATTATTTAGCCCATGCAAATCAAATTGAAAAATTGCCGGTTATCATCGATGCCGACATGGCCGCCATTCTTTATACCTCTGGCAGCACTGGCAAGCCTAAAGGAGTGGTATTGTCTCACCAAAATATTGTCTTGGGAGCCAAAAGTGTTTCAGAATATTTGAGTATTTCGGACAATGACCGATTACTGGCAGTTTTACCCTTTAGTTTTGATTATGGATTGAATCAGCTAACCAGTTCCTTGCTGCAAGGCGCCTGCTGCGTACTTCTTGATTATTTATTACCTAGGGATGTCATTAAAGCCCTCGTCAATCAGAAAATTACTGGTCTTGCAGCCGTTCCACCGCTCTGGGCGCAGCTTGCACAGCTTGACTGGCCTGAGTCCATCAATGAGCACCTTCGATACATGACCAACTCCGGCGGTAAAATGCCGCTAACCATCCTGGAAAAAATTCGCCAGAATGCTTCAAATGCAGAGTTCTTTTTAATGTATGGCCTGACAGAAGCTTTCCGTTCAACTTATCTGCCACCCGATCAATTAGAACAACGTCCAAATTCAATGGGTAAAGCGATACCCAATGCCGAAATCATGGTGGTTCGTGAAGATGGATCAGCTTGCGCACCACACGAGCCTGGTGAACTGGTTCACCGCGGCTCATTAGTCGCCTTGGGATACTGGAATGACCCGGAAAAAACTGCCGAACGTTTCAAACCCACACCCGGTCAACTTCAAGGTTTACCAATACCTGAAATTGCGGTTTGGTCCGGTGATACTGTGACTGTTGATGAAGACGGCTATTTTTATTTTGTTGGCCGAAAAGACGATATGATAAAAACTTCCGGTTATCGAGTCAGTCAGACCGAAATTGAAGAAGTCATTTATGCTTCCGGCCTGGTAAAAGAAGTCGTGGCATTAGGTATTGAACATGAAACATTGGGTCAAGCCATTTTGCTGGTTGTCAGTAGCGAGTTGGATTCAGAATTTGATACTCAAGAACTGATCAATCTTTGCAAAAACAAACTGCCTAATTATATGGTGCCAGCTAAAATAGAAGTATTATCTGATCTCCCCAAAAATCCCAATGGAAAAATTGATCGTAGCTTGCTAACCAAACAATTTGCAGACATATTCAAATAATATGAAAAAAACAATCCCACAACATGCGCCTATGGATCAGTTTGCAGTGCGCAACAACAACTTGGTTATTGGCAATACTGAACTGACACAAGTTGCTGAACGCGCCGGGCAAACTCCATTCTATGCTTATGACCGCCAATTACTGACCCAAAGAGTCGCCGATCTTCGAAAAGCAATGCCGGTAGACCTGAAAATCCACTACGCCATGAAGGCTAACCCGATGCCTGCCATCGTTCAGCACATGGCCAATATTACGGACGGACTTGATGTCGCCTCGGCAGGTGAAATGAAAGTTGCCCTCGATACAACCATGCCTGCAAAAAACATCAGTATGGCGGGCCCCGGAAAAAGACCTGAAGAACTCAGACAAGCTGTTGCTGCAGGCATTACCATTAATGTCGAATCATTTAATGAACTTGAAATACTGGCAACCCAATCTGAACAACTTGGCATTACCGCCAATGTAGCTGTTCGCATCAACCCTGCTTTTGAGTTGAAAGCTTCAGGAATGAAAATGGGCGGCGGCCCGAAACAATTCGGTATTGATGAAGAGCAGGTCCCTGATACCTTAAAACGTATCAAAGCATTAGATTTGCATTTCAAAGGCTTCCATATTTTTAGCGGCTCACAAAACCTGAAAGCAGAATCTATCATTGAGGCCCAACAAAAAAGCATCGCTCTTGCCATTCGCCTGGCCGATGACTGCCCATCTCCAATAGAAAAATTAAATATCGGCGGAGGCTATGGTATTCCGTATTTCCCAGGTGACACACGACTTGATACGGTTGCAGTTGGCGAAGCTTTAGAAAAAAGCATGCAAAACGCCCGTAACCAGATCCCATCAGCTGAAGTCATTATTGAATTGGGCCGTTATCTGGTTGGAGAAGCCGGCATCTACGTTTGCCGAATCATCGATAAAAAAATATCACGCGGCCAGATTTTTTTGGTTTGTGATGGCGGCTTGCACCATCATCTAGCTGCTTCAGGTAATTTTGGCCAGGTCATCAGAAAAAATTACCCTACCGCAATCGGTAATAAAATGGAGGCTGATATTAAAGAAACAGTTAATATTGTCGGCCCACTTTGTACACCACTGGACATTCTTGCCGACAGAATCGAGTTGCCCAAGGCAGAAATTGGTGATTTAGTAGTCATTTTTCAATCTGGCGCTTATGGAATAACGGCTAGTCCCATTAATTTTCTGACCCAGCCGGGCGCTATCGAAATTCTTGTTTAATTATTTTCAAGATTTTTAATTCGCCGATAACCACTAAAAAAATCGAAACTTCGCGGAGGCTATCGAACCAAGGAAGCTTCCGGTCAAACATTCACGCCCCATTAGATCATTTAATGCATTACTGAAAATTGACCTAATCATTGTTCTTAAGCAGCTATTTCTTTATACTTAGCGGTTTTTAACCCTATACGAGATTGACCATGGAAAAACCATTCGTTTTGCACATGCTGACCACTGCAAAAAATTTAAGCCCATTTGATGTCAATATGGCAATCGATGCTGGATGGATAGCCCCGATACCCTACTCTTATGTTGAAGCCAGCGAAGTTCGAGGATTAGTGCAGGATGTTATCTTTTCTCGAAGTGCCAAAGGCTTAAAAAGTACCGGTATTTTTATCGGCGGCCGTGACACGAAGGAAGCAATGGACATGTTGAAAACGGCAAAAAACTCCATGGTCCCTCCTTTTGAGGTTTCCGTTTTTGCAGATCCCAGTGGCGCTTTTACAACAGCTGCTGGAATGGTCGCCGTTGCTGAACGGGAAATTATTAATAAATTTAATCTCCCTTCTTTAGAAGGTCTTAATGTTTTGATTCTTGGCGGAACCGGTCCGGTCGGTCAAGTCGCCGCCGTCATCGCAGCTCAAGCTGGAGCCAATGTGAAATTGGTCGGTCGCCAACTGGAGAAAGCGCAACGAATTGCTGATTTATGCAATCAGGAATTTGGCAAAGGCGAAATCAATATTGAAGCGGGTGTCGATGCTGAAAAAGGCGAATATATCAAAACCACCGATATCGTTTTCGCGACTGGAGCAGCCGGTATTGAATTATTAAGCGCAGAACTGATAGCGTCTGCTCCCCAATTAAAAGTAGCAGCCGATGTCAATGCAGTTCCTCCTGCAGGAATTGCCAATCTTGACCCTTTTCATGATGGCACACCGATCGAGGGTTCTAAAAGTGGCGCAGTCGGCATCGGCGCATTGGCAATTGGTAATGTTAAATACCAAGCTCAAAATCGTTTATTGAAAAAAATGATTGAAACTGATAAAGCTATTTACTTAAATTTTGAAGATGCGTTCGAATTGGCCAGAGAATACGTTAAATCCAAAAACTAAGCAATCTGGAGATAACTTGCATCTTGTTTTTGCAACGGTGATACATAAAAACTTGTAGTTATCTTCCCAGATATTCTAACCTGACGTAACACTCCTTCTAATAACATAAAACTATAATCAAAGAGAATTTCAAATGGCGAAAAGAAGCATTCTCCACATGTTTGACCCTATGCCCCAAAACAGCCCATTCGATGTCAACATGGCCCTGGATGCTGGTTTTGATATGTTGGTGCCATACAATAATGTCAGGTTAGACAGCATTCACCGCCTGGTTCAGGATGCTATTTTTTCAAGGGGGCCGTCAGGAGTCAGAAAAACTGCCATTTTTATTGGTGGCAGAGATCTCAACCTGGCCATGAACATGTTAAACAGCAGTAAATTGGCAATGGTTCCCCCATTTGAAATTTCGGTTTTTGCCGATCCCAGTGGCGCATTCACCACAGCCGCCGCTTTGGTTGCCTTAGTGGAAAAACAACTCCAGGAAAAGCACAGTAAACAACTAAAAGATTGTAAAGCAGTTGTTTTTGGTGGTACTGGGCCAGTTGGCGTTGCAACTGGGGTCATCGCCTCTCTTGCCGGCGCTGACACTGTTATTGTTGACCATCTGTCTCTGGGAGCAGCTACTGATCTGGCTGATGAATTCAATCGTTTATGCGGCTCGTCTTTAACTGGCGCAGTTGCCAGTTCGGATCAACAAAAAACTGATTTAATCAGCGATGCGGATATTATTTTTTGTACTGCAAAAGCAGGCATCCAGGTGCTTAGTCCTGATGTGTTAAAAACGGCTAAGCAAATTAAAGTAGCAGGTGATGTCAACGCTGTGCCACCGCCAGGGATTGCAGGCATCAAGGCTAAAGACCAGGGTGAACCACTCATTCATGCTGCTGATTCATCCAGTGCTGTGGGCGTTGGACCATTGGCTGTCGGAAATATCAAATATCAACTGCAACATGGGTTATTAAAATCCTTGCTGAAAAGGGAAACTGAACAAGATAAGCCAGTCTATCTTGATTTTCGTGAAGCCTTTACTTTTGCCAGAAGCATTGTGTAAAACCCATATCAAATGACATCCAACGATTCACATGATGTGTTGTGTGTTGGCCATGCATCATATGATTTAATCTTCTCTGTCCCTTACCACCCGAAAACTGATGAAAAAATTGTTGCTGATAACTTCACCGGCTGTGGCGGAGGGCCAGCGGCAAATGCGGCAGTATGCATTTCCCGTCTGGGACTAAAAGCTGCCTTTGCTGGTTTTTTGGGCCATGACCTATATGGCGACAAACACCAGATGGAATTATCACAGGAAGGGGTAAATACACATTATCTGGTCCGTGGATTATCACCAACACCTTTGTCAACAATTCTGGTCAAACCAGACGGTCAACGCGCACTGATTAATTACCGAGGCAAAACCCAACACTTACCAGAAAATTCGCTGAATTTTTCCGACCTTCAAACCAAAGTCATTTTATTTGATGGCCACGAGCCCAACCTGTCTTTGACCTTGCTTGAGATTGCCAGAAACCATTCGATCCCCACGGTACTTGATGCGGGCTCTCTACATTCCGGAACTGAACAATTAATGGCTAAAGTCGACTATTTGGTTTGTTCTGAAAAATTCGCTAAACAAATTGCCGGGGATGTAAATAACGCATTAATCGTGTTAGCAAAAACATCGCCTCATGTTGTCATTACACTTGGCGAAAAAGGACTGATTTGGCAATGTAGCAATACTCAAAGCAAACTGCCCGCTTTTCCTGTTCAGGCAATCGATACCACCGGTGCAGGAGATGCTTTTCACGGCGCATTTGCCGCTGCTCTGGCGCAGAATTTAAACTGGCTTGATACCTTGAAATACGCAAGCGCTGCTGGAGCTCTTTGCTGTACTCGAATCGGAGCTCGACCTGGTTTGCCTACTTTAAGCGAACTTACATCACTTTATAAAGGCAGCTCCGAATAAATCATCCTTGAATTCTCTGAGTGCTTGGATGCTGTCCTTTTCATTCAAATTCAATGCCGTAAAATCATTGAATTTAACGAACCATCATTATCCAACAGAAACCTCTGTACTAACCTTAAATTCTCGTAACTATTCAGCGTATTTATAGTTTCAATATCAGTAACTTATTCCAGAAGACGCCGTAAATACGTCCGTGTAGGCTTGATTGTGTCATCCATGACACAGACACTTCTTCCATAAGTCACTGATATTGAGTGATTTTAGCTAAATTAAATATGCTAAATAGTTACAAATTCTCAAACTTTTATAACCAAGGTTTTGGACAGAGTTCTCAGCAAAGTAATCAAATTTGCTATAATAGCGACCTTTTTCACTATCATAAAGAGAATAATTGGCATCGATACTTTTCTTGCAAATAAGGGTTTCGGATCATAAATCAAACAACTGCATCAATCATGGCCAGTAATTTAATCTAATAATGGAACAAAACAAGACATATAAACCCTGTGACCTTGTCATTTATGGTGCCTTGGGCGACCTGTCAACGAGGAAATTATTAATTTCTCTGTTTCGACTTGATAAAGCTGATTTATTGGAAAAGGAAACCCGCATTATTGGTATTGATAGATTTGACAAATCAAATTCGGAATTTATTGATCTCGCAAGAAATAGCCTGACAGAGTTTTTGAAGGACGGCATTGATGAAACAGTTTGGCAGCGGTATGTGAACAGACTTTGCTATTTAAAAGTCGATTTGACTCAAATGGATCAATACCAAAAGCTTCAACAAGTTGTTAACCCGGATTCAAGAGTCATGGTGAATTATTTCGCGGTTGCCCCTTTCCTGTTTAAAGATATATGCAGAGGCCTTGACCAGTGCGGGATTTTAAATGATGAAGCTCGCATGGTTATGGAAAAACCTATAGGCCACGACCTCGCCTCGTCTATCGAAATTAACGATGTTGTCGCTGATGTATTCAATGATAATCAGATTTTTCGAATAGATCATTATCTTGGCAAGGAAACGGTACTCAATCTTTTGGCATTGCGCTTTGCCAATTCCATCTTCACCACCAACTGGGATCATAATACCATTGATCACATTCAAATCACTGTCGCTGAAGAAGTCGGCATTGAAGGGCGTTGGGAATATTTTGACAAAACCGGTCAATTGCGCGATATGCTGCAAAATCATTTGTTGCAAATTCTGACTTTTGTTGCGATGGAACCGCCCGTCAACCTCAAGGCAGAAAATATTCACAGTGAAAAAATCAAGATTCTCGATGCCCTTCGCCCCATCACCAAATGTAATGTGGAGCAAGTCACAGTTCGCGGCCAATATACCAAAGGATTTCTAAGAGCAAATGAAGTGCCAGGCTATCTTGAAGAACAAGGCGCCAACAAGGAAAGCAAAACCGAAACCTTTGTTGCTATTCGCGTCGATATTGATAACTGGCGCTGGGCGGGAGTACCGTTTTATCTCCGGACCGGGAAGCGAATGAATCATAAACGAACTGAAATTGTCGTCTATTTTAAGCACTTGCCGCACAATATTTTCAAGGACAGCTTTAAAGACCTGCCCCCCAATAAACTGATTATTCATTTACAACCCAATGAAGGCGTCGAAATTGAAATTCTCAACAAAGTCCCTGGCATTGATGGTGATATTAAGTTACAGAGAACCAAACTTGATTTAAGTTTTCTGGAGACATTTAAAGAACATAAAATTTTCGGTGGCTACGAAAAATTAATTCTGGAAGCCCTGCGTGGCAATCCAACCTTATTCCTGAGCCGCGAAGAAATTGAACATGCCTGGCGATGGGTTGATTCTATCCAGGATGCCTGGAAGAATAGCGGTGACGTCCCCAAGGCCTACCCAGCCGGAACATGGGGGCCCATAGCATCTGATTCACTATTAGCTAGAGATGGTCGAGCTTGGGAAGAATAATTGCCGTTTTAGTCAGCTATGTAACTATTTTTACAACGCGGAAGACGGATAAAAGACAAGTCAGTTGTTCAAGTTATTTCATGCTCGGTTCCTAGCTTATTTAAAAATTAAAATACAACATGATAAAAGAGTTTTTATTCGAAAATCGACAACAACTTTTTGCTCAATTAAGTAAAGATTGTAGAAATCATCTACAACATAGCTTGATAGCAAATGAATCAACGAGCCTCCTGGTATCTGGCGGCAGCACACCTGCGCCATTATATGAAGCTTTATCTAAAACTGATCTTGACTGGCAACGCATCCATGTTGCGTTAGTTGATGAACGCTGGGTCAATCAAGACCATGAAGCCAGCAATGAAGCCCTGATTCGCCAAACTCTGCTGGTTAATAATGCGCTAAAAGCTCCATTCACAGGAATGAAAAATTCAGCAGCAAGTGCGAAACAGGGACAAGCTGAAACAGAAGTTGCTTATCAAAAATTACCCAAACCTTTTTCAGTCACTTTGTTAGGCATGGGCAACGATGGTCATACAGCTTCACTATTTCCTCATGCCAAAGGACTTGAAACAGCACTTGATGAAAAAAACATGCAATTGACTGCAGCAATCATTGCTAAGCAAAGTGTAGTAACTGGGCTCAATACGGAAAGGCTCACTTTGACTTTAACCGGTTTGTTACAATCAGAGCGATTAATTCTATTGATTACCGGTGATGAGAAACTTGCTGTTTTTCGTCAAGCCATGTCCGATGGTCCTGTTGAAGACATGCCGATACGCGCCCTGCTTCGTCAAAATAGAGTTTCATTTGAACTTTATTGGGCCCCATGAATTTAAGAACATAGGAGAAGCTTTATGCATCCTGTCGTAAAACTTGTTACACAAGATATCATTAAACGCAGTCGTGAAACCCGATCAGTCTATCTGGGCAGACTTGATGCCGCTGTTGAAAAAGGTCCACACCGCGCCGCATTAGGTTGCGGCAATTTGGCGCACGGATTTGCAGCGTGTCCTGCCGGTGAAAAAGCCGACCTGGCTGATAATAAAAAACCTGATGTCGGCATCATCTCTTCATACAACGATATGCTGTCTGCCCACGAACCTTATAAAGATGCTCCAGCATTGATTAAGGAAGCCGTCAGGGAAGCTGGAGGAGTCGCACAATTTGCAGCCGGTGTTCCTGCCATGTGCGACGGTGTTACTCAGGGTCAGCCCGGCATGGAACTTTCACTGTTTAGCCGCGATGTAATAGCCATGGCAACCGCTGTTGGACTAAGCCATAATATGTTTGACGCTGCACTTTACCTGGGAGTCTGTGACAAAATCGTTCCTGGCCTACTCATCGGCGCATTATCCTTTGGCCATCTCCCCGCTGTTTTTATCCCTGCTGGACCTATGCCCAGCGGTATAACCAACAAAGAAAAAGCCAGGGCCAGACAAAAATACGCAGAGGGGAAAATCAGCCGAAAAGAACTTCTGCAATCTGAATCAAAATCCTATCACAGCCCCGGCACCTGTACTTTTTATGGAACGGCAAACAGCAACCAAATGATGGTTGAGATCATGGGATTGCACCTCCCTGGCAGTTCTTTTGTTAACCCCTATACACCCTTACGTGATGAGCTAACTAAGGCGGCAGCCAAACAAGTCTTGAAATTTACCGCCCTGGGCGAAGATTTCCGGCCAGTTGGTCATGTTATCAATGAACAAGCCATTGTCAATGCCATTGTTGGATTATTGGCTACCGGAGGATCGACAAACCATACCATGCATCTGGTTGCAATTGCTCGCGCAGCGGGTATTGAAATCAACTGGGATGATTTTGACAAGTTATCGAAAGCCGTTCCGCTTTTGACCCGGATTTATCCAAATGGTGCTGCCGATGTCAATCATTTTCATGCCGCAGGAGGCATGGGTGTGTTAATAGGAGAACTGATTGATAATGGCCTTTTGCATGCCGACATCCTAACCATCAACGATGAACCAGGTCTAAACAACTATACTAAAGAACCAAAATTAAAAGATGGCCGATTAATTTGGGAGCCCAGCCCCAAAAAATCTCTTGATCCTGACGTTTTAAGTACAGTAGCAAAACCTTTTGCCGAGGGCGGTGGTTTGCATGTTATGCATGGCAATCTGGGACGAGGAATTTCTAAAATTTCCGCACTCAGAGAAGGTCATTATGTTGTCGAAGCGCCCGCCATTGTCTTCGATGATCAGAATGATTTAATGACCGCTTTCAACCGCGGCGAACTGGAAAAAGATTTTATCGCAGTCATTCGCTTTCAAGGCCCGAAATCCAATGGCATGCCGGAATTGCATAAATTGACACCTCCTTTAGGCCTATTGCAGGATAAAGGCTTTAATGTTGCTTTAGTCACGGATGGCAGAATGTCTGGCGCATCAGGCAAAGTCCCTTCAGCCATTCACATGTGTCCTGAATGCGAGGATGGAGGTCCGCTGGCAAAAGTTAGAAATGGCGACATTATCCGTCTGGACACTATCAATGGCTCTGTCAATGTCTTGATTGATGAACGGGAATTTAATGCCCGAAGACCCGCAGCTAATCACGCCAAGGATCACCATCATGGCATGGGCCGGGAATTATTTGCCGGTTTCCGTTTAAACGCCTCTTCGGCTGAAACAGGGGCAACTAACGTATTTATAAACGACTAACCCGCCAAAAAAATTAAGAGAAAAAAATGTCTACTTCCATACTTGAAATTATGAATACTTCGCCGGTTATTCCGGTGATGGTTATAAACCAGCTAGAACAAGCTGTTCCATTGGCTAACGCCCTGGTTGAAGGTGGCCTGAAAGTACTCGAAATTACATTGCGAACTCCTGTTGCACTGGATGCTATCAAACAAATCAAGGATCAAGTCCCTGGCGCTATCGTTGGCACAGGCACGGTTATTAATCTTGAAACCTTGAAACAAGCTGTCGATGTCGGTTCAGCATTTTTGGTCAGCCCTGGTGTTACTGATAGCCTGATTGATGCTGCACTAAAAGCCAGAGTCCCGATTTTGCCTGGAGTCGCTACCCCCAGTGAAGTATTGCGACTTTTGGAAAAAGGCATTACTGAAATGAAATTTTTTCCTGCAGAAGCGGCAGGAGGTGTTGCCATGTTAAAATCAATTGGCGGACCTATTCCTCAAGCAACATTTTGCCCGACTGGCGGCGTAAATCCAAAAAATGCCAATGATTATCTGGCATTAAAAAATGTTGCTTGTGTTGGCGGCTCCTGGATGGCCCCGAGTGATCTTGTTGATGCAGGTAACTGGTCTGAAATCACCCGCCTTGCTAATGAAGCAGCAAACCTGAAATAAATTTGTGGCAACTCTATCCTCTCGACAAATCCATTTAATGGATACCACGCTTCGTGATGGCGAACAAACTCAAGGTGTTTCATTTGCTCCCGATGAAAAGGTCAATATTGCCAAAGCACTGCTGAAATCGCTTCGGGTTGACCGGGTTGAAGTTGCTTCAGCCCGTGTTTCTGAAGGGGAAAAGCAGGCAGTAACCAATATTAATGATTGGGCTCAGCAGGAAGGCTTCGCCGGCCGTGTCGAGGTTTTGGGTTTTGTCGATCACACCAGAAGTGTTGACTGGATTGTCGAAACAGGCGGTAAGGTCATCAATCTATTGACCAAAGGCAGTGAAAAACATTGCCGGGAGCAACTTAAAAAGACTCTTGACGAACATATCAGAGATATAGAAAAAACGGTTAAATACGCTCATCAAAAAGGCTTGACTACCAATGTCTATCTTGAAGATTGGTCCAACGGCTATCATGATAGTCCTGAGTATGTATTTGGATTGATGGATTCGCTTAAAAAATTTGGTATCAGCCATTTTATGCTTCCTGATACCTTGGGAGTCATGTCTCCAGATAATGTTTTTGCCAGTTTAAGCGATATGTGCAGCCGTTACCCTGAACTCACCTTTGATTTTCATCCTCATAATGATTACGGTTTGGCAACTGCCAACGTCATGGCTGCCGTGCGCGCAGGAGTCAGCGATATTCATTGCACCATAAACTGTCTTGGTGAACGGGCAGGCAATGCCTCCCTTGCACAAGTCGCCGTGGTTCTGACCGATAAAATGGGAATGAAACTGAATATTGATGAAACTCATATTGTGCGTATCAGTAAAATGGTGGAAAACTTTTCCGGCAAATGGATTGCAGCAAATACCCCCATTATTGGCGCCGATGTTTTTACCCAAACGGCTGGCATTCATGCCGATGGCGATCAAAAAGCTGGGCTTTATGAAAGCAAATTGAAACCGGAACGGTTTTCTCGCAAACGAAAATATGCTTTGGGGAAAATGAGCGGTAAAGCTTCATTAAGAAAAAACCTTGAACAACTGGAAATGAATCTATCGGAAGAAAACCAAAAAAAGGTTTTAGCGCGAATCGTCCAACTTGGCGATTCCAAACAAAGCATCACTGCAGAAGATTTACCTTTTATTATTGCCGATGTTCTGGAAAGTGAAGATTATCAGCATATAAAACTACTCAACTGCTCAATCACCAGCGGTCTTGAGCTTGAATCGACCGTGAGCATAAAAGTTAAGATCAATGGTGACATCAGGCTTGCTTCAGGCTGTGGAAATGGCGGATTTGATGCTTTCATTGATGCCGTTAACAAAATTTTGCATGAATATAATTATTCCCTTCCTGCACTTACTGATTACGAAGTTAGAATTCCCAAAGGGGGGCATACCAATGCATTAACAGAATGTGTGATAACCTGGGATTGTGGCAACAAAATGCGTAAAACCCGTGGCGTACATTCCAACCAAGTGTTTGCTTCAGTTGCTGCTGCATTAAAAATTATTAATATCCAGCTGCATGAACTAAAAAGAAAAAACCTCGCATCTTTTTGAACATGAAAATCATTAAATTTTGGAGTGGTTCTATTTTGACATTTTTCCTGTTAGGTTGCGGACAACAAGGACCGCTGTACTTGCCCGGCGAAAAACCGCCAATCTATGTTCCGCCTGAAGAACGAATCTACGTGCCACCTGCTAAAAATAAACAAACGCAGACAAAA
>CAZGYJ010000014.1:0-27425 GCA_964530345.1 uncultured Methylomonas sp. | reverse complement strand
AGCTACTGATATTTAAAAATTTTAGTTAAATTAAATACGCTGAATAGTTACAAATAATCATCATTTTTAATGATTTTCAGGCCGTTACAAATCTAAAGATTTAAAACAATCACCTTCTTCACAATTTGAAGCAACATCCTCACGCCAAATTCCGGCTTCATGGGCAAGACGTCTAAAATTATCTGAACGATTAGTCATTTCTGAAGCCACGCGAATAAGTTCCAGTTCAAGTGGTGGCAAGGTTTTAATCAAAGATTTTACTAAATCCCTGTCGACACCATGGATACCATAATCGCCCAGAGCCAAGGCTCTTGAAAAACCGTAGAATTGTTGCATCCGGGTTTCACACAGCCGACTATACCGTAATCGATTTTTTTTCCTTTTTAAAGAAGCATTTATCGACAAACAAGCAACAGCGGCATTATAAAAAGCATTCTGAATACCATGTGAAAAAATCGGGTCGGCAAAGGCTGCGGCATCCCCAATGCAGTAATAATTTTCACCGCAGATATTTTCACAAAAATAGGAATAATTCGGTCGAAATTGCAAAGACCCTTCAATAAACCTGGCATTTTCAAGAAGCTTTGCTACGGATGGAATCTCCCCACAGGCTTGTTTAAAATAGCTCTCGCGTCGTTCAGGTTCAACTGCTTTAAACTGCTCAACCGGAATAATCAGCCCGATGCTGGTTTTACCCCGTAAAATGATATGCCACAGCCAACCTGATCGATAGGAAGTGACAAATGTCACCGGTTTTACATTTGCAATTTCATTTGCATCGTGACTTTTCCTGTCAACACCCACATATCTGGAATTCTTAAAATAGCCCCAAAGTGATAAATAATTCAGTTCGGGATTGATTAAGCGCCTGGTTTTAAAGGAATTTGCCAAAAAAGTATTGTGACCACTGGCATCGATCACATATTGGCATCGAATCGAGCCTAGTTTATTTTCATCATGCCGTTTATCAAAAAAGGAAACAACAGGGTGGTGTTTATTATTGAAATTGACTTTTTTGACAACAACCTGACAAAAAATCTGTGCACCACACTCCTGAGCATGTGTTAATAACAGATCATCAAAAATATCACGTTCAACATGAAGCCCTGGCCGTTGATAGCCATATTTTACAAATGAAATCTGCCTTATCTTACCATTCCACAGAGTAATCCCCCCTGCTTTTGCAACAAAACCTTGTTGCTGAATTTTTTCTGATACGCCCAAGTCATCAGCAAATTTCCAAAAATGCGGGATCAGACTTTCGCCGACCTGATTTCGTGGAAAAGTAGCGCGTTCTAACAACACCACATCCACTCCACTTTGTGCTAACTCAATAGCTGCGCTGCTACCAGCAGGTCCGCCACCAATGATCAAAACATCACATTGCGTGGGAATTGGGTTATCTGCTAGCTTGACCATCCTTCTTCAAATAAAATACCAGGTTTAATAATCTTAAAAATCACTCAGCACTGCATTTCTAGTTGGTGTTTTTAACCACTCGGCAACATCTTTACCCAGCGACTTGACGCACCGCCCCAATATGGAACAGGTTCCTTTAAACTCGGCAAACATGCCTCCACCAGAAACACGTCTGGCTTTAAAGTCGCCAAGAACTTTACCATCCTTTAGTAAGATACCAACAATGGCCACGCTTTTGCCACCTGACCAGGCACCACCGGCAAAGCCCTTAACATCGGTAATTTTTATTTTCAAAATCTGGGTGCCTGCTGGAACAGTTGATATATCGGTATTTGTCAGAATTTGAGAGTAATGTTTTGCAGCAAATTGATCAATAAAAGTTGTCAGCTTTTCCGGTAATCGACATTCATCACGGACCGCTTTTCTGATCGCTAGATTTTCCGCAAACTCGATTTCATCAATAACTAAAATTTCAGTACCCGTGTGTTCAACCAATTTTGATGAATGCCGTGAAGATTGGCACGCTACAAGTAACAAGCTCAATGCAATGAAATAGATTTTAATTTTCACGCTTGTTTTCCTCTATAAAATTGCAGCCCGTCTGCCTTTAAGCAAACCTTGCTGAAACAAATTATCTTCACTCCATAAGTCCCCTGCCAGCAAGGCAGTTATTTCATCCTTAATTCGTTCATGCCGATCAAATTCAAAAATTAAATTTTCGACCAAACTGGATCGATAAAACCGATCAATCAATAGCCACATAGTGTTAAACCCGGTTTTGTATAAATAATCATCTTCGGCATGGAGTTTGGAATTTGCCTCCTGTCCTTTTAAAAAACCCTGATGTAAACGATCAGCGAGTAATTCGGCAGTCTTTACGGCAAAGAAAAAGCCGGATGAAAAAACCGGATCGAGAAAGCCGGCAGCATCACCACAGCACGCATATCTGGCACCGTAGCGACGTTGATTAATGTAACTAAAGTCCGCTTCAGCCTGAATCGGCAAAATCATCTTTGAATTCTCTAAAAGTCTGGTTAACAGCGGCGAATCATCAAGATATTGCTTTAATAATTGCTGTTTAGATACATTAAATTTAGACTGTTTTTGCACTACCAAGCCAACACTTAATCTTTTCCCAATTAATGGAATAATCCATAACCAGCCAACATCAACCAATACAATCTTGACATTACCGGTCGAAAAAACAGCTTCAACAGCCGGATTATCTGTTAGCTGATAATGCTGATACAGTGCATATCGACCAAAATTATCCAGCCGCTTCACCTTGCGAAATTTACGCCCCATAAATGCTGAACGACCTGTGGCATCAATGAAATAACGCCCTTCAAAATTCCCCTCAGATGTACTAACTTGAACACCATTCTCATTAATAGCCACATCAGCAACTTTGGTATTTTGGTATGCCTCTGCGCCATGCGCTATCGCATTATTGAACATTTTTTGATCAAACGATGAACGTTCAATCTGATAGGTTTGATATTTACCCATCAATGGCAAAAAAAGTGCCCGGCCACTGGGTTCATGGATAAAATCAGCACCCATTTTTTTTAGATTACCTTTACCCCAATCCAGCCCCAATCTCTTCATCACTGGTTCGATCAACGGCATCATGGATTCACCAATATGAAACTTCGGATGTTGATCTTTCTCCAAAATTAAAACTTTATAGCCATACTGACTTAACAGTGTTGCGGCAGTAGACCCGGCCGGCCCGCCACCGGCAATAATGACATCGTATCTTAGCATTAGGTGATTTCTTTAAACCAGGTTGACCATTGCGGCTGATCTCTATTTAGTGGAACCAGTGCTAGTGCTGGTGATTGTTGAACTGCCTGAAGCAAAGGAATCGCAGAGGCAATGGGTGAAAGTTCAATAAGATCATTCAAATCTTCAGACAAATCAGAATATTCAGACGCAATTTGAGGACGAAAAACGGCCCCTTTGGCAGAACTTTGACCATCATTACTTAAAACCAATGCTGTTGCAAAAGCAAGTTTCCCAATGGGGGGAGCCAAATATTGGGGCCAAAATTCATCGTAGCAAACTAACAAACAATCCCCCGGCTGCTGTTGTAATTGCATCCAGACTTCCAGCAAAGCCATTGCAAAAGTATCATCTACAGCGGCTATTGCTGTTGTTGCATAATGGCATCCATACAAAATCCCCCAATAGCCGGCCGTGGTATTGTGTACAGAATTATGAAAATGAGTAGGCGAAAGCATCGCCTGAGAATCTGTCAATGTTCCGCACAAAACATCCGTTACCTGAATTTCTCCACCAACTGACGCAAACACCGAACGTAATTCAGATGGATTGACTTCCGCCTGCAAACACGCTTCTGTGGCAACAGAAATTGCCATTTTTGTAGTCAAACTGGCTCTGCGCCGAATATTGGCAGGCATCAACTGCTTGTCAATCTCAATTCCTTGCAGACCGAAATCTTGCAATTTATTGTTATCAGAACAATAACAAACTGCACTCTTTATCAACAATTTATCTTTCATGGTTTTTTGACATGATAAGGCTGGCATTGTTGCCACCAAATCCGAATGAATTGCTCATCACTGTCTGCAACTTTGTACCGGCAATACTTTCGTTAACAACCTGACAATGAAAACCCTGGTCAACCTGTTCCATGCCGCAGGTGCCTGGAATCATCTGGTATTTTAATGCCAATAAACACACAATAGCTTCAACCGCTCCGGCCGCGCCAAGCGTATGTCCAGTAATCCCTTTGCTGCCACTACATGAAACAGCTTCATTAAATACTTCATAGACAGCTTTTGCTTCCACCGAATCATTGATTTGAGTCGCTGTTGCATGAAGGTTAAGATAATCTATATCTGACGGCTGTATATCCGCCAGTTGCAATGCCTTATTCATGGCAGTAATCGCGCCTTTTCCATCTGGATCTGGAGAGCTCATATGATAAGCGTCTGAGGATTCGCCCACTGATAAAACATGAGGTAAATGATCATACTGCGTTGATGATTTTTCCAAAAGCAACAAAGCCGCAGCTTCGCCAATATTAATCCCGTTTCTGTTTTGATCCATTGGCTGGCAAAATTCGGAACTGACCAGTTCCAAACTATTAAAACCACACAGTGTCAATCGACATAGAGTATCTGCGCCACCCACCAAAACTGCATCACAAATTTCATGATTGATTAAACGTTGCCCGGCTGCAATTGCCTTGGCTCCGGAAGAACATGCGGTGGAAATCGCAAAACAAGGGCCTTGCAATTGCAATTGTTTTTGTAAAAACCGGGGTGTAGCCTGATAAGCATGACGAGTTAAAAAGTGAAAATCATCCGGCATCCGGCCTTGTTCCAAAAACACCTGATAGGCCGATTCCGTTTCATAAAGTCCAGAGGTACTAGTACCAATAACAACTCCGATTCGATCACTTCCATAACGCTCCTTGGCTGATTCAATAGCGGCAAGCAAACCATCTTCCTGATAATTCAACGCTGCCAGTGCAACTCTGGCATTGCGGCTGTCATATTCAGATAATGACTGTTGAATCTCTGGTAAATCGGCAGAAATTTCACCCACCGGAGTATCGAATGGAACATCTAATAAAGTTAATTCCGCCAACTGTGTTTCATTACTGCTTAATGCCTGATAAAGCGCATGATTACCCAGACCGCAGTTGCTAATTACGGAATACGCAGTAACTGGTACAGGCCAAACAGTTAAACCCTTCATTCAGAAATATGACACCAACGATAAAAATCTTTGTACATGACAAAAATCGCAAGAAATAGGTAAATCATTGAAAATATAAACCTTCTATCTCAAGGACGCGATGGTGAACTACAAGGATGTATTTACGTGTGTTTAGTATTTTCAATGACTTGCCTATTTCCCAAAAAGAAAATTTAATTTTTTCTCGTGTACAGAGGATAAAAATATAAGTTTATCCTGTTTTATTCATTTGTGTGGTGAATAATAACTGGACATAGCAAAAAACCCACAATAACTCCCAAAGCAACAACTTGGGCCAGGGTTTGTAATGCAGAAGTATTGGCAATTGCCAGACAGCCGAAAGCCACACTGCTGGTTAACATGGAAGCGGCCATCGCCTGATAAGTCAGAACAATATTACCACTTCGATTTTCCCGATAAAAAATACCATAATCAACACAAATCGCCACTGCCAATAAAAACCCGACAAGATGCAAAAAACTGACCGCCTGACCAGTTAATGACCAACCAGCTAAAATAAAAAATGCCGCAATCATGGCAGGCAACAAAGTTTGGACAGTGACCCATAGATTTTTATAGCGCATCAGTAACAATAAGATAATGGCAATCAATCCAAATAATAACGAAACCTGCGCTCGCTGTTGATACTTCCCTGCCATTCGGTTCAACATATCACGCTGACTGAAATATTGCACACCCGCCAATTCTGAAAAAGCATTTTGCAATGCTTCTGGCTGATGCTTGGCTAACCAGATCATTATCAAAACTCGCTGTCCGGAGACAACAATCTGATTTTCAATAAATCGTTTTACCGGCGAATCAAAAATTTCACTTAAAGTTAAAAAATCAGTTTCAGAATAATCGAGTTGTCCCAGCCTTTTAACCGACAAACCATGCTTAACCAACGCTTTTTTCCATTTGGCTTTGGTGTTCTCATCTATTCGGCTCTGCAAAGTCTGATAATTGATTTGTTGTTGTTTTTGTGAAAGTAACCAGGGATATAAACCATAATATTCATGCACCAGCCCTTGCTCCTTCATCGCATCAAGTTTTTGATAAACCTGTTCAGCCATTTGTATTGCGCTTTCAACATCATTGCCACTTACCAGAACAAATCGTCCTGGTTCGATACTACTCAGCATTCTTGAACGAATCATTCGATCATTTTCCTTTAACTGATCCAGTTCCGGAGTAAGTTGCTGCATATCTTCAATCCAATGTAATCTGGATATGTTTGACAATGACAATCCCAGTAATAACATGACAAAAGCCAACAAAGGCAAGCGATATCGCAAACAAAATTCAATCCACGCCTTGGAAAAAACCAAGCTAGGCCGGCGCAAATTTTGTTTGCTGAAAAAAGCAGGCAAAATATACCGAGTCAGCAACAAGGAAACCAGAATGCCTGTCCCTGCATAGACAGCAATTTGCTGAAACCCTGGATAACCTGAAAAACCCAACGCTACATAACCAATCAATGTCGTCAAGCCACCCAATATCATACTGGGCCAAATCCTGGAAATAGCGCTCGTTCGCTGTTCCACGGCAACGGCCTGGGAATGAACCAGCGCATGAATCGGATAATCAATACAAATTCCAATCAAGGTTGAACCAACAGCCAGAGTAATCCCATGAACATAGCCAAAAACTAATTGCGTGACTAAAACAGCTGAACTGACAACAGCAACCATCAAAAGCGCCGTCCAGAATAATGCCTTATAAGACCTGAAAATCCAAATAAAAAGCAGCGTGATTAAAATTGACGAAATAATACTCACCCGGGTGATATCACCTTGCATCAATTGCTGCGTATGAACGGCAAATACTGGCACACCTGTCATTGCCAAAGAATACTTGCGCCCCTGCTTGACAGCTAAATCAGAAAATAGTTCTTTGATTTGTTTTTGAATACGCTTTTGCCGCTTTATATCTAAACCTGCAGCCTCAGTTTGTAAAATCAGATTTTGAAAGCGTTGATCTTTTATTAATACCTTCTTAAACTGGCTACGAACTGATTCAAACCCAGCTAAAGAAAGTAATAAGGGGTCTTGAAGAGCAATCTTCTTAATCATTGAAGCTTGCGGTGACAACAACAGTTTTTTTAACATTGCTGCCCTGCTCTGCAAGCCTTTTTCAGTCAGTAATTTATTCAGATAAGATTCGGGCTCAAGACTATAAATCTGACTGGCATGGGAAGCATAAAGCTTTTGCAATGCGGGAACTGGGACAGTATTTTTTCCGGGAATCCAAACATCAATAATGCCTTTAATATTAGCCAATTCAGATTTAAACAGGCTTGTAAATGCAGATGAAACCGCAGCTTCACTTTCTGAACTGATCGAAATAATATAACGACTAGATAAAGCCCCGGACTGCATTTCATTTGCCAGCAAAATTTCTTCAGCACTATCGCCGGCAATAAAAAATGCTGAAATATCGGTTTTAAAATTGGCAGTAAAAATAATGCTGGCAATCAAACTTATCAAGGCAATATAAAACCATCGCCGCCGCCATTCCATCGCAACTAGCCTTTGCTCTGCAATTCGGCCAGTAATTGCTCCACTTTGGTGTTTAATTGGTTTCCCTGATCTTCTGTTTTCAACTCCATAACATGCCGGTCGCCATCAGTCAGAAAAACTTCGATCTTATTGACAGGTTGATTGACAGTTCCGGAAATAATAATTCTGGATAACTGTTCAGCCAATTCAGACTGCTTTGGGATTAAAGTTAAAATCCAGGTCTTTTTCTGGTTTTGAAATTCGATTTGAAAATACTTTTGCAATAATTCGACATCCCCTGCCATCAAGCCTTTGAAAGCAATCGCCTGTCCTCCAGAGGCATCCTCCATTTCGCCTTGATAGCGAACATCTGCGAACGGATCAAAATAATACAATTTATTTGCTTTAACAGCCATAACCTGACGTTGTGGATACCATTGTTCCTTAATCATGCCGTCAGGAAACACATAAAAATAACCAGAGCCTTTCCAGGGCTGATCCAAAAGCTCTAGAAAACGGGTTTCCCGGTAATGAATTTTTATCACCGTCTGCGGCTTCATTCTGGCCAAAACACTTTCCAGCGTCTCCTGTGCATAAGCCGCCGAATCCATGACTATTAAGAACCCGGAAACCAGAAAATAACAACTACAAACAAACAATTGATTAGTTGTTTTGTACATCAAGCCAGATTTTACGTCCATTAATAATCATATTTTTTGCAGAAGACCTGGGCGACGGGATGTCCAGGTCAGGAAACTTGAAATGCCGCCAAATATACTCACCCACCATTAACAAGCCAGTCAAAACAAAAATCAAAATACCATTATAAATAGCCCACCAACTATTAGGCGCCCAGAAAGCCAGGATTACACACATGATTGCATTAAAGGCAAAAAAGCCGGTCCATAACCAGGTTAATTGCCGGCAATATTCTGCAATCCCGGGTGGAATTTCCGAAAATTCCATTCGTACAAAGCGTTCCACCAAAGGTGGTCCCTTGAATAAAGTCCGGCCAAAAAAATGCATCAGCATGAGCTGAATTGCGAAGGGAAGCAACTTGGCAGTAATCGACTGAAAAAAAATGGCCCCAAGCAGAAGCACCACAGCTACTGCAATTTTATTGATTCGACTACGGTTATCCTGCGCCTTAAAACCCTGATAAAGATACACACTTGAAATTAACAACGGAGCAAACCAAACCACACCCTTTTCCATACCTTGATAAACCAAAAAAGGATATCCCAGAAAAAAAATCGCCCCGGCAATCCCGCGTAATACCCCAGCCATGCTTATTTGCTACGATTTTCGGCAACAAAATTGGCAAGCGAACTGATGGAAGCAAAAATTTCAGGATTTTTATCATCACCAGAGGTAATCCTGACGCCATATTTTCTATCCAGTAACACCGCTATTTCCAAAGCATCAATAGAATCAAGTCCCAACCCATCACCGAACAAAGGCTCATCAAGACCAATATCATCAGGCTCCACATCCTCAAGATGCAACCCCTCAATCAACAAGTCCTTTAATTCACTTACTAATTCACTCGCCATAACAACCTGCAAAAATTTATAAAATCCAATATTTTAACTTAATTTGCTGTTTTTTATTTAACCGTTTGCTAATAAATCATAACAAACAAATAAATGTGTTATCACAGTAATCGGGAAAACCTGCACTGCCAATCAAAGACTGACTAAAAATACAAGACAATGATTCATAAAACATTTCCTCAATACAGCAATTTGAGTTTAGCTGAGCATTTGTTTACTCTGATAAAACTTTTTTTGTCCAACAAAACATGTCAAGTCTGTTTTTTGTCTTTACAGCAAACAACAGTTGCAAAAATTCGGTAGTTATTTTGCTCAAAATATTAGATACTATAAGAAAATTAGCGTTTCATTATATAAAAGTATTTCTAAAATAAAACAAAGCATTAAACTACTTTGAGTAGGAAACCATAACTATTTTTGGACAATCGGGTATTCACGATTGGATACTCACAACCAATAATTCTTAATTAGTACGCTTATTTATGAATAAAATAATTTACCTCAGTCTCTCAATTTTTGCTTTAATCCTGCTATTACTCTATATGCTGGGAATTATTGGAACTTCAAAAGTAGCGCCAGGAACCACTGAGCTTAGTGCGGGAACATTGCCTAAAAATGTTAGAACAGTAAAAGTCAAAAAAAAATCAATAGACGATATTCTATCCTGGCCCGGGACATTGCATTCTAGAACTGAAGCGCTAATCGCACCCAGAGTTACGGCAAGAATTATAGACATTAAAGTGCAGGCTGGTGATGCCGTTCAAAAAGGTGCTGTTATTGCTTTGCTTGACCCGAAAGCTCAGCGTGCCAGGAAACGAGCAGCGTATGCAGCGCTGATGGCGGCAAAAGCAAATGCTGACAGGGCTAAGGCTGATGCCCGCCGAATAAAAAATCTATATGATCAGGAAGCTGCAACCCGACAAATGTATGACCAGGTAATGGCGCAGGCCAGAGTCGCCGAAGCCCAGGTCAAAGCGGCTGCCAGCGCTTTGAAAGAAACCAAAATAGGTTACCAAGATACTGTTTTAAAAGCGCCTTTTAATGGCATCATCATTCGCCGCTTAAAACAGCCCGGTGATATGGGTATTGCAGGCATCCCTGTTGTTGCCATGCATAACTCTGCTGCATTGCGTCTGGAAGCGGCAATTCCCGTCAGTTGTGGCAGATTTATCAATCTCGGGGATAAAGTCCCTGTGCGCATTGAAAACATAGAACAAAATTTTATTGCAGAAATTGATGAAATTGTTCCTGAGGTCGATCCATCCACGCGAACTATTCTGGTTAAGGCAACTCTGCCGATTAGTAAAAACCTACGCCCAGGACTGTTTGGATGGCTTGATCAGGCTTGTAACCGACATCTTGCTTTTCTGGTTCCAGTTTCAGCAGTGCATAAAATAGGCCAGTTGGAATCCGTAAAAATTGTTGCCGATAATCGCGTTTTGACCAGGTCAGTTAGAACTGGTAAACGTCATAAGGATACTGTCGAAATACAATCCGGCCTGAATGAAGGCGAAACTGTCATCATTCAATAATACGGAGCTGCCCATGTCTGAACCTCAAACCCCAGAAAATCAATCAAATAAAACCGGCTTGATTGGTTCTATAGTCAAAGCCTTTACTATCTCATCATTGTCACCAATGCTGTTGATTGCAGCATTTTTTGCTGGTACGGCCGCACTATTACTGACCCCCAGAGAAGAAGATCCGCAAATCGTTGTTCCTGTCATGGACGTGATGGTTGAATTTCCAGGCGCCTCGGCTGAAGAAGTAGAAAAATTGGTTACTACGCCACTGGAATCATTACTCAAACAAATCGATGGAGTAAAATACGTATACTCTGCATCAAGTCCAGGCATAGCCGTTGTCACCGTCCGATATTTTGTTGGTGAGAATCGGGAAGATAGCCTGGTAAAAACCTGGAGTAAGATCATGTCCAATCAGGATATGATGGCACCTGGGATTGGTCGCTGGATAGTAAAGCCAGTAGATATTGATGATGTTCCAATTGTCACGCTCAGTTTGTCCTCCAATTCGCCCCATCAAAGTGAAATGTCATTGCGCCGTACTGCCGACGAATTACTATCCAGGTTGAGGACAGTCGATAATGTTGCCAAAAGCTGGGTTGTTGGCGGCGCACCAAGACAAATTACGGTTTATCCAGATCCTGCTGCTCTGGCAGCGCATGATACATCCCTGGTGGAAATCATTCAGGCGCTTGGAAGCACAAATATTAATGTACAGGCTGGTAATATTGCCAGTCATAATCAACAAGTATTTTTTGAAGTTGGACCGTACTACGCTTCTGCCGAAGAAGTTGCTGCAACAGTGATAAAAAGCTTTAACGGTCGACAGGTTTATCTGCGTGATGTTGCGGAAATTCTGGATGGACCTGAAGACAAGAACTCGTATACCCGGACTGGTTTTGGCCCAGCAGCTGAAAAAATGCGGATTGTTGGTGATTTCTCTGATGTTGACCAACAAACTGGTAAGGAATGGCCAACAGTTACGCTGGCAATTGCCAAACGCAAAGGCAGCAATGCCGTTCAAGTTGCTGAAGATGTCATTAGTCTGGCTGAAAGTTTTCAGGGTTCGATAATAGCCGATGATATTTTAATGTCGATCAGCCGTGATTATGGGGAAACCGCAAATCATAAGGTTAACGAGCTGGTTAAACATTTGATGCTGGCTATTTTGATTATCATGGTGCTAATGGTTTTTTCTCTTGGTGGCAGAGAATCAATCATTGTTTCTATTGCTGTTCCTGTTACTTTCGCTTTTACGCTTTTATGCGATTTGATTTTTGGTTACACCATCAACCGGGTTACATTGTTTGCATTGATCTTATCGCTGGGTCTGCTGGTCGATGATCCCATCGTCAATGTAGAAAATATCCACCGACACTACCTGCTGCGTAAAGAACCGCCATTAAAAGCACTATTAACAGCAATCCAGGAAGTTTTACCGCCAACTATCGTAGCAACCTTTGCGGTGATATTGACTTTCATTCCGATGTTTTTTATTACCGGTATGATGGGGCCTTACATGGCGCCAATGGCTTTTAATGTTCCAGTTGCCATGTTGATTTCACTGATCGTTTCTTTAACAATCACGCCTTGGGCAAGTTATAAACTGTTAAAACAGCATGTCGATGACGATGAACCAGCCTTTGACCTGAAAACAACCAAAGTTTTCCTGTTTTATGAAAAAACTCTGGGTTCTTTAATTTGCACACCAAAGCGCTCATGGTTGTTTATCCTGCTAATTATCATTGCATTTGTCGGTTCTGCCTTATTGGTGGTCATCAAAGCAGTGCCTTTAAAATTACTACCTTTTGACAATAAAAATGAATTGCAGCTTGTCATTGATATGCCCAGAAACAGTACCCTGGAACAAACCGACCAGGTCGCCAGAGCATTAGGCCAATATCTGGCCACCGTTGATGAAGTTACTGATTATCAAAGTTATATAGGACTGGCTTCACCTATGGATTTTAATGGTATGGTCAGACACTATTATCTACGCCAGGGAAGTAATGTAGGAGAAATCCGCATTAATCTGGTCGATAAAACCATTCGCGAACAACAATCACACCAAATCGCCCTGCGCATTCGAAAACCTATTGAAAAAATTGCCGACTCCTATGGCGCAAATGTCAAAATTGTTGAATCTCCACCTGGCCCACCCGTTCTGGACACCTTGGTTGCAGAAGTTTATGGTCCCGAGCATGCCAGTTATCAGGAGCTTATTTCAGTATCAAAAGATATTAGAAAACGCTTTGAACAAACCGAAGGCGTTGTCGATGTCGATGATTATTCTTACGCCCCCTATCAGCGTATTTTGTTTCAGGTTGACAGAGAAAAAGCTGCAATGGCCGGAGTCAGTGTTCAACAGGTTGGTCAAACCATTCAAACTGCCCTCAGCGGGCAATTATTAGGAACCTTACACCTCCCTGCTGAACGACAGCCTTTGGAAATCAGATTGCAGTTACCACGAAATTTACGTTCCTACAAAGAAGAACTGCTAACACTTCGAATAAAAAGCAGGTTAGGGAAACTGGTTCCACTTTCCGAACTGGGACAATTCACCGAACTTGAAGATCAGCAAACCATTTATCATAAAAACCTGAAACGGCTGGCTTATGTTATTGGTGATACTGCGGGCAGAAGCCCTGGAGAAGCAGTATTAGATTTACTTGCTGATTTTGATGACAACCCATTGCCACCAGGCTATTCCGCTGAATTAGGCGGTGAAGGGGAATGGAAAATTACCATTGATGTATTCCGGGATTTGGGCATAGCTTTTGCTGCTGCATTATTAATGATTTATGTGCTTCTGGTTGTCCAAACAGGTTCTCTGAGTTTGCCTGCTATCATGATGATTGCAATTCCTCTGACTATTATTGGTATCATGCCAGGCTTCTGGTTATTAAACGTTCTGTTTACCCATCCAGTTGCCGGTTATGAAAATCAGATTTTCTTCACAGCAACGGCAATGATCGGCATGATCGCACTTGCCGGCATCGTGGTACGAAACGGCATTATTCTGATTGACTTTATCGAACATACTAGAGAGCAAGATTATTGCCCCACTTTGAATGATGCATTGATTGAAGCCGGAGCAACCAGGTTAAGGCCAATTCTATTGACGGCAGGAGCGGCTATGTTTGGCGCCGTTGTTATTATTCTTGATCCGGTTTTTTCCGGCCTGGCATGGAGCTTTATTTTTGGAATTTTCGCTTCAACCGGATTTTCCTTGTTCGTGATTCCTGTCGCCTATTATTTAATCCACCGAGAAAAAGTCCCCGATAACTCCAACATTTAAAACTTGCCTCCAGGCTATTAAAATATAGCCTGGAGGCCAGCGTTCCAAACCTTCTCACTAGATTCCCAATCAATTCAATTTCTGACAAAAGATTAAAAAACGGCGTTTGCAGCAAAATTATTGTCAAAGCACCACATCTTCACCTAAAAATTCGTCTAGAATGTACGCCCTTCCGTTATATTATATTTTCCGGTTACGCCAAAATTTGTTTAGATGAGCCAATTAAATCCGCAACAGCTTGAAGCCATTAAAACCACTGACCGACCATTATTAGTGCTTGCTGGTGCTGGCAGTGGTAAAACACGGGTCATCACAGAAAAAATTGCCTTCTTAATAAAACAAGAAACTCCGGCAACAAATATCGCCGCCTTGACCTTCACCAATAAAGCCGCCAGAGAAATGAAAAGCCGCGTCGCCAAGTTGCTGGACACTCAAAAAACCCGTGGTTTACGGGTATCAACCTTTCATTCTCTGGGGCTTGACATCATTCGCAAAGAACACAAAATTCTCGAATACAAATCGTCTATTTCACTGTTCGATGAGCAGGATAAACTTACACTATTACGTAATCTTGTCAGTCATCAGGCCGATCAATATGATATTGACCAAGTTGATCAATATGCTCAGCAAATCAGCCAGTGGAAAAATGCTTTTTTTACTCCCGAACAAGCTTCACTTGCCGCAACAACAGATAATTTCGCAGTCAGCAAACTTTATGCAGAATATGTCAGAAATTTAAAAGCATACAATGCCATTGATTTTGATGACTTAATCCTGCTGCCTGTTTTATTGTTACAACAATCTCCAGAAACCCTGGAGAAATGGCGCAACAAAATTCGTTACTTATTGATTGATGAATATCAGGATACAAATCTAACACAATATCAACTGGTTAAACTGCTAGCCGGAAATCTTGGCCGCTTTACTGTCGTTGGTGACGATGACCAGTCTATTTATGCCTGGCGTGGCGCACAACCGGAAAACCTGGCTCAGTTACAAAAAGATTTTCCTTTGTTGAAAGTCATTAAGCTGGAACAAAATTATCGCTCCACTGGCCGTATACTCAAGGTTGCCAACCATCTCATCGCTAATAATCCGCATGTTTTTGAAAAAAAACTCTGGAGCAAGTTAGGCTATGGCGAACCATTACGGGTTTTAAGACATAAGGATGAACTTGGCGAAATCAAACAAATTGTCTCGGAAATCATTCATCATAAATTCAAAACCGGCAGCAAATATCAGGATTATGCGATTTTATATCGCGGCAATCATCAGTCCCGGTTGTTTGAAAAAGAACTCAGAGCCAACAATATCCCTTATTTCATCAGCGGCAGCACCTCATTCTTTGCTTATGCAGAAATAAAAGACATTCTGGCCTATTTACGGCTGTTGGTTAATCCCGATGATGACGCAGCTTTTTTACGCATCATTAATACACCAAGACGGGAAATTGGCCCAACCACACTGGAAAAACTGGGAGAATATGCCAATCAGAGACACATTAGTCTATTCTCCGCTTGCAATGAATTCGGATTGAGCCAGAAACTACCCGAAAATGCCATTCAAAAACTGCAAAAATTTTGTCAATGGATACAATCTACAGCAGAAAAAATCCAAACACATGATACCTTCGCCATTATCGAACAGTTCATTAATACCATCGGCTATGAAGCATGGCTTTATGAAAACAGCAAAACACCCCAATCAGCTGAACGAAAAATGGCAAACGTATTCGAGTTGCTTGAATGGCTGAAAAAACTGGCAAAAAATGAAGATGACAGTGAAAAATCTCTGGATGAAATCATCGCCAAAGTGATGCTGCTGGATGTTCTGGAACGAAATGAAGAACAACAAGCCAGCGAACAAGTTAGCTTGATGACATTACATGCCGCCAAGGGACTGGAATTTCCACACGTATTTCTGATTGGTTTTGAGGAAAACCTGATTCCTCACCAGAACAGCATTGAAACCAACAATATCGAGGAAGAACGCCGCCTGGCCTATGTTGGCATCACCCGTGCCCAGCAAACTTGCACCTTCAGCTATTGCAGCCACCGCAAACGCTATGGCGAAATTGTCGAATGCCAACCCAGCCGGTTTTTGGAAGAACTGCCAATTGAAGATCTGGAATGGCCACAAAAAAAACAACTGGACCCGGAAGTTATTAAAGAAAAAGGCAAAACCAATCTAGCGCATTTAAAATCCATGCTTTCCTGATTAGCTGGAAGCAGCAAATTTATTTGTGTTAAAATTTAATTTCAAAAATAACAAAGCGCCCGTAGCTCAGCTGGATAGAGCGCAGCCCTCCGGAGGCTGAGGTCACAGGTTCGAATCCTGTCGGGCGTGCCATTTTGACTAGCATCTTTCACCAGTTTTTTCTCCCGATTTTTGTATCGACGATACCGAAGCGGCTACACCAAACTGGAGATGATCCATAAGTTGATGGTGAAACGGAAGCAGCAAAAGCATCAATCAGAGCCCCAAGCCCCTTAATTTCAAATCCCTGTAAAAATGACACAAGGCCGTGTGGAATGACAATTATCGTACCAAGGTTATATTTCACAATAATTTATATGCGTTCGCTCTGCTTCGCTTGGCTTATCCGGGCTTCTCACTACTAATATTGAAGTATAATATCGGGTTTTCAAATTATTTTTTCAGGAGATCATTTCCATGACCGCATTAATCGGCATTATCATGGGTTCAACTTCAGATTGGGAAACCATGCAACATGCTGCACAGACTTTAGAACAGCTTAAAATTCCTCATGAAGTGGAAGTTGTTTCAGCACACCGTACACCTGATAAATTATTTGAATATGCTGAGAATGCCGAAAATAAAGGTCTGGAAATCATTATTGCAGGTGCAGGAGGCGCCGCCCACTTACCAGGAATGACTGCTGCCAAAACACCTATTCCGGTACTGGGCGTACCAGTGCAATCAAAAGCTCTGAACGGTATGGATTCTTTGCTTTCAATTGCGCAAATGCCTGCGGGCATTCCGGTTGGAACACTTTCGATTGGTAAGGCGGGGGCAATTAATGCGGCTTTGCTAGCAGCAGCGATTGTGGGTAATAAGCATCCACAATTTCGTGACACACTGAATGAGTTCAGAAAAAACCAGACTGATAAAGTTTTGGCTGACCCTGACCCACGCAAGCAACAGGCAACGGTATGAAGATCGGTATTTTAGGCGGCGGCCAACTGGCCCGTATGATTGCTTTGGCAGGATACCCACTTGGCTTGAAATTTATTATCCTTGATCCCAGCGAATCGGCTGGAGCAACCGGTCTAGGCGAACATCTACAAGGCCAGTATGATGACCCTGAGCTTTTAGCTGAACTGGCAAAAAAAGCGGATATCGTCACCTACGAATTTGAAAATGTACCGGCCAGCGCTGCGGATTTTTTATCCAGTCATACCACTATTTATCCTGCTGCTAATGCTTTGGCTATTGCGCAGGATCGATTGACAGAAAAAAACTTTTTTCATCAGCAAAACATTCCTACGGCTCATTTCGCTCGTATTGACAGCCTGGAAGACCTGAAAAAAGCCATGCCTGAGATCGGCTACCCGGCTATTTTGAAAAGTCGTCGGATGGGTTATGACGGAAAAGGCCAGTTCCGCATAAAATCACCTGAGGATTTATCCAGAGCCTGGGTATCTATGCAAAACACTCCGGCAATCGTCGAAAGTTTCGTCGCTTTTAAGCGCGAGGTGTCGATTATTGCAGCACGAAGACCTAGCGGCGATATTGCATTTTATGCTTTATCTGAAAACCACCACAACGGCGGAATCTTGCGTATAGCGCAGTGCCGAAGCACCGATTATTTGCAAAAAAAGGCTCAAGAATACGTCACTTCTTTACTAGAAGCACTTGACTATATTGGCATCATTGCTCTGGAGCTATTTGATGTCGATGGCAAATTACTGGCAAATGAATTTGCTCCCAGGGTACACAATTCTGGTCACTGGACAATTGAAGGCGCTGAAACCAGTCAGTTTGAAAATCATCTACGTGCAATAATGGACTTACCGTTAGGTTCCACCAGAGCAAGAGGCCATACTGGCATGGTGAATTTTATCGGCAATGTTGCTCCAGTTGATCGGATTTTATCCATCCCGAACTGCCATTTGCACCTTTACGACAAATCACCAAGAAAGGGACGAAAAGTTGCTCATGCTACAATCAGGACTGATGATGAAAAACTCTATTCTCGTTCGTTGGAAAAATTATCGGCATTGGCCGAAACATTTGACGATTCCTGAAAGCCATGAAATTAGTCAGTTACCACATCATTGATATCAGATAGATTATTTCCCTACTAATCCCCCTTGGCTACGGGGAAAGCTTATAATGATCGAACCAGAATCCTTAACCTAATATAAAACTCCAATGAGCATATCCATAAAAAAACCAGACGAAATTGAAAAAATGAGGATTGCCGGAAAACTGGCTGCTGACGTTCTGGAAATGATTGAACCTCATGTCGTTCCTGGCATCAGTACTGAAGAACTGGACCAAATCTGTCATGACTATATTGTCAATGAACAGAAGGCCATCCCGGCGCCACTGAATTACCGGGGGTTTCCCAAATCAATCTGTACCTCGGTCAATAATCAGGTCTGTCACGGCATCCCTAATGTTAAAAAACTAAAAAATGGTGATATTATCAATATTGACATCACTGTCATCAAGGATCAATACCACGGCGATACCAGTAAAATGTTTTATGTTGGTGATGTTTCCCCGTTTGCCAAAAGATTATGCAAAATCACCAGAGAATCACTATTCTTAGGAATAGAACAAGTCAAACCGGGAGCTACTCTGGGCGATATTGGCCACGCCATTCAAAAACATGCCGAATCCAATCGTCTGTCAGTTGTAAAGGAATTTTGTGGACACGGCATTGGCAAAAAATTTCATGAAGAGCCACAAATTTTACATTATGGTAAACCCGGCCAAGGTGAAATCATTGATGCAGGTATGATTTTTACTATTGAACCAATGCTGAACCTGGGAAAAAGACATATTAAAGTGCTAAAAGATGGCTGGACTGCTGTCACCAAAGACAGAAGCCTGTCAGCCCAGTGGGAACATACTATTCTGGTGACTGACACTGGCTATGAAATTCTCACCTTACGTCAAGAGGAAATGTGAATAGACCTGATCAACAAATCGTTCCAGCCTGGTTGAATGAAAAAAATTCCAGGGAGTTATTCAAAAACCTTCTGAAGGCTAATAATGAAGAACTCTGCCAACAATTTCAACCGAACAAATCGGTTGCCACGTTACTGGCTAACAAAGCAAAATTTATTGATGAGATTCTGTCTGCCAGCTGGCAACACTTTATGGCAGGAATGGAACATGACCTCAGCCTGATTGCTGTCGGTGGTTATGGCCGAAGCGAACTTTTCCCCCATTCTGATGTTGACATCCTGGTGCTTATGGACGATAACCATGCACCCGATTTTCATACTGCTTTATCAGATTTTAATACCTTTCTCTGGGATATTGGTCTAAAACCGGGGTTAAGCACACGCTCTCTTGATGAATGTATTGAAGCGGCGGCTGAAGATCAAACAGTTTTCACCACGCTTTTAGAAATGCGCTTGCTTGATGGCAATACTACAGTTTTTGAAGCTCTAAAACGCAAAATAAGATCAAATGGCCTTTGGCCATCTGAAAAATACTTTGCCGCTAAATTGGAAGAACAGCGCCAACGCTATAAAAAATACCACGATACTGCTTACAACCTTGAACCCAATGTTAAGGAAAGCCCGGGTGGTCTGAGAGACCGGCACGTTATTGCCTGGGTTTTCAAACGTCACTATCAATCTGACACCTTAAAAGAATTAATAAAATATGGTTTTATTACTGACCAGGAATATGACGAATTGCTTGAGGCGCAGGAAAAACTCTGGCAAATCCGATATGCGTTACACGTCCTGACTGACAGAAGGGAAGATCGTCTGCTGTTTGATTATCAACGGGAACTAGCGGTATGGTTTGGCTTCCCCGATACCGGAAATAATGAATGTATCGAACAGTTCATGCAGCATTATTTCAAAACCGTTCAAGGTCTGGAGCGTTTAAACGAAATCTTGCTGCAGGTATTTAAAGAACAACTGATTGACCCCAATAGCGCCAAAGCCATTCAGGAAATTGATGAGAATTTTAATGCTGTCGCTGGTTTCATTGAAACAAAACATGACAAGGTATTTGTCAATGACCCACTGGCGCTGCTTAAGGTTTTTTTGGTGCAACAAAAACATCCTGAATTAAAAGGCATTCGTGCGACTACGATCAGGGAAATTCGAAAAAACCTGGATTTAATTGATGATGATTTCAGAAATAACCCACAATCCCGGCAATTATTCATCGAAATTTTCAGGCAGCCACATGGCGTCACGCATGCGCTAAGATGGATGAACCGGTTCGGGGTACTGGCCGCATACCTCCCGAGTTTCGCTAATATCGTGGCCAGAATGCAATATGATTTATTCCACATTTATACGGTCGATGAACACACCATGTTTGTCATCAGAAATTTACGCCGCTTTGCGCTGGATGAGCATAATGAAGAATTGCCTTTTTGTAATATGGTTTTTTTCCGCATCAACAAACCGGAAATCCTGTTTTTGGCAGCATTGTTTCATGATATTGCCAAAGGTAAAGGCGGCGACCACTCCACACTGGGTGAGGATATTGCCAGAGATTTTTGCACTCAACATCTGTTGTCCAAACATGATACTGAATTGATTGCCTGGCTGGTAAAAAACCACCTGTTAATGTCCATGACTGCACAACGTAAGGATATCAGCGACCCGGATGAAGTATTTGAATTTGCCAAACTGGTTGGAAACACTGAATATCTGAATCATCTTTATTTATTAACAGTTGCCGATATCCGCGCAACCAGTCCGAAACTGTGGAATTCCTGGAAAGATTCCTTGTTACGGGAACTGTATATTTCCACCCACAAAACCTTACGATTAGGGCTTCAAGCTCCATCTGACTTGCAGGAACGCATCAAAGAAACCCAACTGGAAGCACACAAGACATTACAAAAACAAGGCATTTCAGATCAAACAATTGATCGAGTATGGGAGCACTTCAAAGATGACTATTTCCTCAGATACTACCCTGACGAAATTGTCTGCCATACCACCGCCATTGCATCAAGCAGTGAACAGGATTTACCCTTGGTTTTATTACGTCCGCAAACACAACGAGGCAGTGCTGAAATATTTATTTACGCAAAAGACCAGCCTGGAATTTTTGCAGATTGTACCAATATTCTTGATCAATTGGGCCTGACCATTCTGGATGCCAGAATTGTCTCAACAAAAGATCATTACACACTGAATAGTTTTCAAGTGCTTGAACAATCCGGCAAACCGATAAAAGATTTGTATAGAGAACTAAACATTATTTCCGCCATAAGAAAAAATTTACTCGAAGGAAAAACCAGCTTTTCAACAAACTTTTTCAAACTATCCCGTCAGGCTAAAAATTTTCCCATCAAGACCCAGATCAATTTCCACCAGGATAGCCAGCATCATTGCACAATTCTGGAACTCGTTACTACAGACCGGCCTGGGCTATTATCACGAGTCAGCAAAGCATTACTGGAAAACGATATTCATCTGAACAGTGCAAGAATTACCACGATTGGAAGTCGGGTTGAAGACATGTTTTATATCACCGATGGCAGCTTGCAACCCATTATCAATCAGGAACAGTTAGATAATATCAAAACCTCAATTCTTGGCTATGTAAAGCCTGAAAAACCCGAGGAAAATGAAAAACAACGCAAATAGTCACAACATCGGCCAATGGATGATTTACCTCGCCTGGATTCTGTTTCTTGGAATCCTGACTATGGCTTTTACAAAATTTCTGGATCGACAAAACAATCCAAACCAGAAAATTGCCGTCTCTTACAATGCCGATCAAATTGCTGAAGTTGTTTTGCAACAAAATCGCCAGGGACATTATCTTGCAAATGGCGCCATCAATGATAAGGCAGTTACTTTTTTGCTCGATACCGGAGCCACTCATATCAGCATTCCGGAACATATTGCCCGCCAATTAAATCTGACCAAGGGATTTCCGATGAAAGTCAGTACTGCGAATGGCGCCATTACCGTTTATGATACACGTCTTGATTCTGTCAGCATTGGTGCAATTACTCTGCATAATATTCGGGCCAATATAAACCCTTTTATGAAAAGTGACGAAATATTGCTGGGCATGAGCTTTATGAAGCAGCTTGAATTGATTCAACGTAATGGCCAGCTGATTCTGAGATATCCACCATAATAATTATGTTTTATTTCACCCTGCCAATTATTACATCGCAAAGTTCCTTGTTATCCTATGGTGATCTTCTTGCCATTAGTGCAGCAATGTTGTTGATCCTTTATATCAGCGCCCCCGATCCTGAACCATTCACAGATTTTCCAAAACACAAAACCTTCCGTGACTATCTATTTGCCGCCTGGTGTGGATATTTACCATTATGGAAAATATTTTGGCCTTTTTTTATTCTGCTGAATGGCACTCTGATTTATATTGACTATCTGGCAAAAACCGGAACTCTAACTGTTTCAAGTTGGGATGTTGCTCATTTTGTATTGATTAACCCGATTATTTGGTGGGTTGTTTCCATTTGGCGAGCATCTTTCAATACCCGTTCTAAATTTTGGGCCGCATCTGCCAGATTAGCAACATTAGCTATCGTACTGGAATATATGTTAAAACTTTTCATCAGAATGCAATATCCAAGGATTTTTTTCAATTGCCAGGAATTAATGCTCGATTATGGCAATTGCTTTTAATACCGGTAATCGCTAAACCCCTGTTCCCTGCAAAGAACTTCTACAATAGACAGTTAGGAAGTTGATAAATATAATGATCAATTCACTAACTGCATAATCGCCTTTGTTTGTAACTTCCTGCCATATCATCGAATAAATGAATAACAATCAAACAACAATGCATTTATTTTGGTTTTTAATCTTTGCCTCAGCGTCCGATGAGTAATCATCAAAGACTTGCTATTGCCAATCATTAGGGATGGCAAAAAATCCGCTTATGGTTTGCATCAAGACAGGAAAGGCCTGCATTCTTGCTGTTTTCATTGGTTTTTTAGGCTCTCTTTTTAGTTTAACTCCATGGGGTGAAAATCTTGAAGAGGCCGGTCTTGACTGGTTTTATAAAATCAGAGGTCCTCAGCAACCTCCCAAAGATGTTGCCATCATCAGTATCGACAAGTTATCTGCAGATGTACTGAGATTACCAGATGATCCTGAAAAATGGCCCCGTTCTTATTATGCTGAACTGATCAGAAAACTTAATCAGCAAGCGCCAGCCATCATCGCTTTTAATATTAACTTTGCTGAACCACGCGATACCCAGAATGACCAAATACTGGCGGAAGCAATGGCTTCGAAACAAAATGTTGTGCTTAGCAATTACCTCGAAAGACGATCTATTTTTGTGAACAGAAAATCGCGTTCCAGTATCCCCAATATGATCAGTGAAAAAGTTGTTTACCCTATTCCACTATTGGAAAATGCCGCGTTGGATGTTTGCCCATTCCCGTTACCCAAGACTTCTTCATCGGTAAAACAATTCTGGGTTAATAAAGCCAGCGCCGGCGGAACCCTGACCTTCCCCAGCTGCATTTTTCACAATTATATTTTGAAAAAGACTTTTCCTGAATTACCAAAACTACTGATTAAAGCAAATCCAGATTTGTCAATCCTATTTGCTGAAGCAGTTTCAAATACCAGACTCGTCCAAAAAATTTACCACCAATTTAACAATGATCAATCTTTTTTGGATCGCTTTCAAAGCATGCTGGAACAATCCAGCTTTTCACCAGAAAATAAACATTTACTGCAATCCTGGCTAAATTTTCATAATAGCGGCGACAGCTTGTACTTCAATCACTACGGAAGAGCTGGCACAATTACCACCATACCTTTCTATCAAGCCCTGGTCAGTGATATATTGCGCCCGGAAATTTTCCATAACAAAATTGTTCTAGTCGGCTATTCTGAAAATATCCACCCTGAAAAAAACCCTGGTTTTTATAACGTATATTCCGATTCTGCTGCTGATACAGTTAGTTCGATTGAAATAGCAGCAACTGCTGTTGCTAACCTGATCGACAATTCTTGGATAAAACCTTTGTCCTTACCCCAGCAATTTATGATGGTTCTAATTTGGGGAATGATGCTGGCTGCCTTCTGCCGTTTTTTCTCATATCAAAAAACAGTCACGACTATCATTCTTGTTTGTCTGGCAAATTTTTTACTTTGTTTTCAGTTATTCAAATACTTTAACCTTTGGCTGCCTATCATTACGCCAATTTTTATCCAGGCTCCATTAGTCATTTTTACTGCATCTATTTTTCACTACGTTTCTCGTAATCTTTCTCACCAAAACCTGCAAAAAGCGTTCAGTTTTTATTTACCAAAAGACGTTGTCGAAAAAATCTCCATTCAACCCGCCAGTAATACCATGAATAGTTACGGAGAATTGAAGCAAGGTGTTTGTTTAGCCACGGATGCAGGTCAATACACAACCTTGTCCGAATCCAAAGACCCCATGGAACTGGCAGATTTAATGAACCAGTATTATTCGGTTATGTTCCCATTGGTACAAAAGCATGGCGGCATCATTTCTGATGTTATAGGCGATGCCATGATGGCATTGTGGGCCGTTTCCAATGAAACTGATAACCCCCAACAAGAAGCTTCTCAAGCTGCAATGGAAATTATCAACGCGATTGATGAATTCAATCAACGTCAACCGGATCAGCTTCCAACCCGTATTGGTTTACATTATGGCAGTATGCGACTGGGCAATGTTGGAGCCAAAGAGCATTATGAATATCGGGCAGTGGGAGACATTATCAATACTGCTACCCGCATCGAAGGCTTGAACAAGTTATTAGGAACGCGAATTCTGGCTTCGGAACAAATCACACAGGGTTTATCCGGCTTTTTTACCCGGGAAGTTGGTCAATTTATTCTTAAAGGTAAAACCAAACCCATCAATATTCATGAAATAATTGGTCTGGAGCAGGACATTCCTGAATCGTGGCTTACTTTAAAATCAGAATTTTCTAAAGCCCTGAACTTCTTCAAAAACAGTCAGTGGCTAGAAGCACTCCAAGCTTTCAGCAACATCAAAAACAATTTTCCCAATGACGGTCCAACCCTGTTTTACATTCACTTTCTGGAAATACATCAACCTTTCTATATGGAAAAAACAGAACTTCCTCAATTACCAGCGGTAATAGAAACCGAAAAACTAAATGGTCGGATTGCATTTTGATGGCACAAACGAGCTACTAAAACTTTCGAAAACAAATCGAAAATGGGATCTACTTAGTTTTTATGTTAATCTCTACTTTCCTTCAACCCACATAATATACAGTATTCGTGTATCACCATTCCTTATAAGACGTAAGGAATAGATGCACTAAAGATAAATAATGGCATCATTTACAAGAACAACAAAATGGCTCTTCTTCTCAAACTGTCTTTTTTTCTTTTTTTATCATTCCTTACCAGTATTGCGATAGCGTCAGAATGTGAACAATGGCTTGCCAGGATTGCCTCTGGAAATGGTCGCATTGAAATTCAGCATGCTAATCAATCCTCATGGCAACAAACTGCAAACAACGAAATTTTTTGCCCGGGTGATAAAATTCGAACATTACGCCATAGCCGGGTAACACTGGAATTCAGCAATCAATCTTTGGTGACACTGGAACAAAACAGTACCCTGATCTTCCCTGCCCCTACTCAAAATCAATCACTTTCCTGGTTTATCAACTTTATCAAAGGTTCGGCATTTTTTAGAAGCCGAAAATTCCATCAACTGGAAATTCATACTCCTTTCGTTAATGCAGTCCATGAAGGTACGGAATTCTTGGTTACCGTCAAAAACAACCGTACTGAAATTACAGTATTTGATGGCCGTGTTGCCGCAAAAAATCAGGCTGGCCAAATCAAAATTGAAAAAGGCTTCGTGGCAATTTCTACTCAGGATCAAGCCCCTCAGAAACACCCCATAACCATCAAACCGGAAGATGCTGTGCAGTGGGCTTTATATTATCCGCCCATTGTTGATTACCAAAAACTGGCCTCAGTTATCCATACTCCAGACATTCAAAAAGCCTTATCCGCTTATCATCATGGTAATATTTTTCAAGCGCTTAGCATTCTGGAACAAACGCCAAAAACCCTTCAGAATGAATATTTTTTCGCTTTGAAGGCATCTTTACTTTTAACAGTGGGCAGTGTCGAAGAAGCTCTGGATGACTTGCAACAAGCAGAACAACTGGAAACGACATTCAGCACCGCAATGGCTCTTAAATCAGTCATTGCTTTGAGCAAGAATCAACTCTCCAAAGCTGAAAATCTGGCATTGCAGGCCACTAAACGTAATCCTGAATCGGCTATCGCAAAAATCGCCTTGTCCTATGTGTATCAGGCCAGGTTTGACATCGACAAAGCATTACTTGCCACCGAGCAAGCCACACATTTGTCGCCCGAAAATGCCCTGGCCTGGGCCAGATTGGCTGAATTACGCATGGCTTCAGGAAATCGAAGTGGCGCACTTGAAGCTGCTGCAAAAGCCCAAATTCTCAACCCAGAACAACCCAGAACACAGACCGTCATTGGTTTTGTCTATCTTTCCCAAATAAAAATTGACCAAGCACACCAGGCTTTCAACCAAGCTATCAAATCAGATTGTTCCGATCCCCTCGCCCATTTAGGTTTAGGTTTGGCAAAAATCAGATCCGGTTTACTTGCCGAAGGAACCCGGGAATTGGAAACAGCCGTCAATTTAGACCCCAACAATGCCCTTATTCGTAGCTATTTGGGGAAGGCCTATTACGAACTCAAAAATGAAAACTTTGCGGCAACTGAATTTACTCTTGGTAAAGAAATGGATCCAAATGACCCGACTCCGTGGTTTTACGATGCCATTCTTAAACAAACTCAAAATCGACCTATCGAAGCCTTGCATGACATGCAAAAAGCCATCGAATTAAATGATAACAGAGGTATTTATCGCTCAAAATTGCTGCTTGACGAAGATTTAGCAGCCCGTAGCGCCAGTCTCGGAAGAATTTACAATGATTTGGGTTTTCAACAACTCGGCCTGGTTGAAGGCTGGAAATCGGTGACTATTGATCCGGCAAATTATTCTGCCCATCGTTTACTGGCCGACAATTATGCCGCTTTGCCACGTCATGAAATTGCCCGCGTCAGCGCTCTTTTGCAATCACAATTATTACAACCGATTAATATCACGCCAATTCAACCACGTCTGGCAGAAAGTGATCGTTTAGCTTCCAATACTTTAGGAAGCACCT
>CAZGYJ010000013.1:9884-28569 GCA_964530345.1 uncultured Methylomonas sp. | reverse complement strand
GCTTTTTTTAAATATTTTTTAAAATTCGTGTAATATCGCGAATATCGGGCATAATCCAGGTGGGTTTGTAATCGATGTTGAGCAAATCTTGTTTTGATGAGACGCCGGTTAAAACCATAATGCTACGAATATTTGTTCTAACGGCGCCAAGGATGTCGGTATCTAAACGGTCGCCTATTGCAATTGTCTCAGATGGTTTTGTGCCAAGAAGTGTCATAGCTTGTTGATACATGATGGGTTCAGGTTTTCCCACTATGGTAGGTTGAGTGTTGGTCGCTGCAGTTAATGCCGCCAGGACTGCGCCATTTCCAAGTACCAGGCCTAATTCACTGGGTAAGGTGGTGTCGCCATTGGTGCCGATTAATTTTGCCCCTGCACGAATATTTATTGTCGCGGTTGATAATTTCTCCCAGGAAAGATTTTTATCGAGACCACAAACGACAAGGTCTGCAGTCTCTAGAGATTCATCACTGCCATTGAGTTGGTAAGTACCAGTCAAGCTAAAACCTTGATCAATCAGGGGTTGACGCGCGCCATTTTCACCAATTACAAAAATTTTTGTTGAAACAGGATTGTAATGCTGTGCCAAATAAAAAGCTGTCGCCATGCCGGATGTAAGTATTTCATGGCTAGCAACAACAATTCCCATGTTATTAAGTTTATCAATATATTCTTTCGGGGTCAGCCGTGCGTTATTCGTCGCCAAAATGAAGGGCAGTTGCTTATCTCTGATAGTTTGAAAAAATTCCGCTAAGCCGGGTATTGCCTGATCTCCATGCCATAAAACGCCATCCATATCAATTATCAGCGCTTTGATATTAGTAAAAGAATCCATGATTTAGTTTTCTATCCTGGTTGTATTTAATAAATTCATCAATTTTGTGAAATTATTGGTATTTGAAAATTGACATTCGTGTGCTTTCTGTTTTAGAGTGCTCACCGCATTATTAATTAAGTAACCAACAAAAACAACATTGAATTGGAGCATATAACATGGCACAACCATTAATACAAATAGCAATTGATGCATTGGATTTTGACCAGTCAGTGGCCTTGGCGAAAGAAGTTGCGCCCCACGTTGATATCTTTGAGATTGGGACTCCTTGTATCAAGGCGAATGGCTTGAGTTTAGTAGAAGAGCTGAGAGGCTTATTCCCGGATCAATTGTTATTAGTTGATTTGAAGACAATGGATGCGGGAGAATATGAAGCGACGCCATTTTACGCAGCGGGCGCTGATATCTGTACGGTTCTGGGTGTATCCGGCTTGCCAACCATTGAAGGCGTTGTCAAAGCGGCAAAAGCGCATGGCGCAGAAGCACAAGTTGACTTGATCAATGTGCCAGACAAAATTGAATGTGCCAAAGCCTCAGCGGCATTAGGTGCTCAAATCATAGGTATTCACACAGGTTTGGATGCCCAGGCAGCGGGTCAAACACCTTTTGGTGATTTACAAGACATCGCAGGATTAGGTTTAGACGTTAGAATATCAGTCGCAGGCGGCATTAAGCCAGCGACCGTCCAGCAAGTCGTTGAAGCGGGTGCTGACATCATCGTCGTCGGTGCAGCCATCTATGGTGCGCCATCACCAGCCGATGCCGCCCGTGAAATTCGCGAGCTGGTAGAGGCTGCTGCAGGGGCGTAAAGCGATGTGGCAAAAAGAAAATCAGCGTCTAGTCGTAGACAAAATTGCCGAGATACTGGATGCGACGGATGACAGCTATGCAGAAAAGATGGTGGCAATGCTGGATGGCGCCAGGCGGATTTTCATCTCAGGTGCCGGGCGATCCAAGTTAGTCGGCAATTTTTTCGCGATGCGTTTGATGCATGGTGGTTACGATGTCAGCGTAGTTGGCGAGATTACCACACCGAGCATCCAAAAAGGTGACCTGCTGATCATCATTTCCGGTTCTGGCGAGACAGAGCAACTGATTGCCTTTACAAAAAAAGCCAAGGACATTGGCGCGAAGATCGTGCTGATCTCGGCGAAGAGTGACTCGACGATTGGCGATTTGGCGGATGCGGTGTTTCAGGTAGGCTCATCCGAACTGTACGGCAAGGTCAAAGGCATGCCAATGGGGACAGTTTTTGAGCTGTCGACCCTGTGTTTTCTGGAGGCCTTGATTTCCCATCTTATCTGGGAAAAAGGTATACCGGAAGAAGAGATGCGAACGCGTCACGCCAATTTGGAATGATATTAAAAGCACGAGTGATAGGATCTGACTATCACTCGTTCAGCTTTGAGCGCCTTGAAATCAACAAGCTAAAGGTTGTCAGCAAGTACAACCTGTCTAAATTATTAAAACAATACCGAATGAGGAGAAGAATATGCCTTCGCGTCGAGATTTAGCCAACGCTATACGCGCATTAAGCATGGATGCTGTTCAAAAAGCCAAGTCAGGACATCCTGGAGCCCCGATGGGCATGGCTGACATAGCCGAAGTTCTATGGAATGATTATCTAAAACACAACCCGACGAATCCAAAGTGGCCAGGGCGGGATCGATTTGTGTTATCAAATGGACATGGGTCCATGCTGTTATATTCATTATTGCACTTGACAGGCTATGACTTGCCGATCGAAGAGCTAAAAAACTTCCGTCAACTTCATTCAAAAACCCCAGGTCATCCTGAATACGGTTATGCGCCGGGTGTTGAGACAACGACAGGCCCCTTGGGCCAAGGGATTGCCAATGCCGTTGGGATGGCCTTGGCAGAGCGGACTTTGGCTGGACAATTTAACCGTCCTGGGCATGACATTGTTGACAATCATACCTATGTCTTTTTAGGAGATGGGTGTTTGATGGAAGGCATCTCGCATGAAGTGTGTTCCTTGGCCGGTTCCATGGGGCTGGGCAAACTGGTTGCCTTTTATGACGACAACAACATTTCAATTGATGGCGAAGTTCGTGGTGAAGATGGCGTCCCTGGCTGGTTCCTGGACGACACCCCGAAACGCTTTGAAGCTTATGGCTGGCATGTGATATCGAAAGTTGATGGACACGATGCGGATGCTGTCAAAAAAGCGATAGAAGAAGCCCGGTCAGTAACTGACAAACCCACGTTGATTTGCTGTCAAACCATCATTGGTTGGGGTTCGCCTAACAAACAAGGCAAGGAAGAATGTCACGGCGCAGCCCTGGGTGACGATGAAATCGCCCTGGTCAGAGAAACCATAGGTTGGCCTCATGCGCCTTTCGAAATCCCGGAAGACATTTATGCTGGTTGGGATGCCAAAAGTAAGGGAGCTGAATTAGAATCGGCATGGAAAGAGAAATTTGAAGCTTACCGTAGTGCTCATCCGGAATTAGCCGCAGAATACCAACGCCGCATGGCAGGTGAATTGCCCAAAGACTGGGAAGAAAAAGCGGGAGCCTTTATTGCGGAAGTCGATGCCAAAGCAGAAAAAATTGCCAGCCGTAAAGCCTCACAGAATACTTTGAACGGATTTGGTCCCTTATTGCCTGAATTACTGGGTGGCTCTGCCGACTTGGCAGGCTCTAATCTGACCTTATGGTCAGATTGCAAAAACGTGAATAAACCGCCGTATGACGGCAACTATGTTTACTATGGCGTCCGGGAATTTGGCATGTCGGCGATGATGAACGGTGAAGCCTTATATGGCGGATTTAAGCCTTATGGCGCCACTTTTGAAATGTTCTCCGAATATGCCCGAAATGCCTTACGCATGGCGGCATTAATGAAAATCCCGACGATCTTCGTTTACACTCATGATTCAATAGGATTGGGAGAAGATGGGCCGACCCACCAACCTGTTGAACAGACCGCCACCATTCGGTTAATCCCGAATATGCAACTGTGGCGACCTTGTGATGCGGTTGAATCAGCGGTATGTTGGAAAGCGGCACTAGAGCGTCAGGATGGCCCGTCCAGCTTGATTTTCTCACGCCAAGGGCTACCGCATATGCCAAGAACAGCAGAGCAAATTGCTGCGATTAGCAAAGGGGGATATATCTTAACCGACAGTGAAGGACTGCCGGATCTGATCTTTATAGCGACAGGTTCTGAGGTAGAGCTTGCTGTTAAGGCGGCAGAAGAGTTAAGAGGCCAGGGCAAGAAAGTGCGGGTCGTATCGATGCCCTCGACTAATGTCTTTGATGCCCAGGATGAAGCCTACCGGGAAAGCGTATTGCCATCGGCGGTGACCAAGCGAGTTGCGATTGAAGCGGGCGTTACAGATCTTTGGTGGAAGTATGCGGGTAGTGAAGGGAAGATTATTGGGCTGGATCGGTTTGGCGAGTCGGCGCCGGCGGGCGATTTATTCAAGGAATTTGGCTTTACCGTCGATAATGTGCTTAATCAGGTTCAAAACTTGATTTAATGGCGGGTTAATCGGGCGCTTGTCCGTGCTAGAGCCATTTATTGCAATGTTTGAAAAAGCCGCTCAAGCTAAATTTATCTGGTTTGAGCGGATAATCACAATAAAAGAATCATAATCCTATGGCAATTAAAACAAAGCAAGTACTTAAATCGAAGCAAGCTGAGATGGAAGGTGGTTATTTAGTCGAAGTGTCTGCGACAAGTGTTGGACGGTATTTGCAAAACAATCCGCCAAAAGAAGTTACAAGTGTCAATAGGTATTTGGCAAAACAAATTTTGGAGCTAAAAAATTCCCCTATAGCAACGGGCGTAAAAAAATATTTGATGAAACAGGCGCTAACTTCGAAAAAGTCATCAACAAGCCGAGTTTCTCACTATATAGCTAAACAACATGTTAAAGGGAAAAATACCCGATCTTCTTCGAGCGTTTCAAAATATATTTTCAAAAAGTTGTTAGAGGCCCGTGAAAAGGCTCCTAAAACGGGTGTGGAAAAATATTTGGCAAAAATAGAGGCAAATATTAAAAAGGCCGAGGCTTTGGCATTGATTGAAAAATATCAAGCAGAGGAAGCGAAAGCGGCGAAGCTGAAGGCCGAAAATGAAGCGCAAAAATCTGAGATATCAGATAGGCATGATGAGAAAAACGATTCTGAAGTTTCGGGGAGTAGTGTCAGTCAATATTTAGGAGGAAAAAAGGATAGGGTCGCTACTGGTGTCGCAAAATATTTAGCAAACCAAATTGTCCTGCAGAAGAATAAACCGCCGGTATCCAGTGTTCAAAAATATTTAAAAAAACAAATTTTATCCCAGAAACTTGACCAAAATAAGAGTAGTGTGGAACATTATCTTGAAAATAGGGCTGGTTCTAATCAAAAGCTGGTTCCCAAAACTAGTGTTTCGAAATACTTGACGAAAAAAAGTATTCTGGGAGGTGGCTTTCCTCGTTCATCAGGCGTATCAAAATATTTAGTTAGAAAGTCTGCTTTAGCCACAAAACTTAAGATCCTTTCAGGTGAAGGAGATAGTCAAAGTTTGGAAGGGCAGTTAATTCTGGCTAATGAGACTTCATCCGGAATGGGTACAGGTGTTGAAAAATATTTAGAAAAACAACACAAATCAGCAGCAAAAACCCCAAAGATGAGTAAGGTCGAGAAATATCTTCGTAGCAAATAATATCTGGTCGTATATTTAACTCATTCAGGCAAATAACTGTAAAGAAAACGACTTGGAGTATAACATTTTGAGAGTGCTTGCTTTTTTGTTGATTTCATAGAAGGAATTTGCATTTGGGATGAAAGTGAAAGCTATAAAATAGAAAGCGCTAGCAATTTTAGGTTTTTTTAAATAGTTTATGTAGGATTTGTTCGAGATTGACAGCCGCTTTTTTCTGTTTTAAAGTGACGATCGCATTATTAATTAAGTAACCAACAAAAACAACATTGAATTGGAGCATATAACATGGCACAACCATTAATACAAATAGCAATTGATGCATTGGATTTTGACCAGTCAGTGGCCTTGGCGAAAGAAGTTGCGCCCCACGTTGATATCTTTGAGATTGGGACTCCTTGTATCAAGGCGAATGGCTTGAGTTTAGTAGAAGAGCTGAGAGGCTTATTCCCGGATCAATTGTTATTAGTTGATTTGAAGACAATGGATGCGGGAGAATATGAAGCGACGCCATTTTACGCAGCGGGCGCTGATATCTGTACGGTTCTGGGTGTATCCGGCTTGCCAACCATTGAAGGCGTTGTCAAAGCGGCAAAAGCGCATGGCGCAGAAGCACAAGTTGACTTGATCAATGTGCCAGACAAAATTGAATGTGCCAAAGCCTCAGCGGCATTAGGTGCTCAAATCATAGGTATTCACACAGGTTTGGATGCCCAGGCAGCGGGTCAAACACCTTTTGGTGATTTACAAGACATCGCAGGATTAGGTTTAGACGTTAGAATATCAGTCGCAGGCGGCATTAAGCCAGCGACCGTCCAGCAAGTCGTTGAAGCGGGTGCTGACATCATCGTCGTCGGTGCAGCCATCTATGGTGCGCCATCACCAGCCGATGCCGCCCGTGAAATTCGCGAGCTGGTAGAGGCTGCTGCAGGGGCGTAAAGCGATGTGGCAAAAAGAAAATCAGCGTCTAGTCGTAGACAAAATTGCCGAGATACTGGATGCGACGGATGACAGCTATGCAGAAAAGATGGTGGCAATGCTGGATGGCGCCAGGCGGATTTTCATCTCAGGTGCCGGGCGATCCAAGTTAGTCGGCAATTTTTTCGCGATGCGTTTGATGCATGGTGGTTACGATGTCAGCGTAGTTGGCGAGATTACCACACCGAGCATCCAAAAAGGTGACCTGCTGATCATCATTTCCGGTTCTGGCGAGACAGAGCAACTGATTGCCTTTACAAAAAAAGCCAAGGACATTGGCGCGAAGATCGTGCTGATCTCGGCGAAGAGTGACTCGACGATTGGCGATTTGGCGGATGCGGTGTTTCAGGTAGGCTCATCCGAACTGTACGGCAAGGTCAAAGGCATGCCAATGGGGACAGTTTTTGAGCTGTCGACCCTGTGTTTTCTGGAGGCCTTGATTTCCCATCTTATCTGGGAAAAAGGTATACCGGAAGAAGAGATGCGAACGCGTCACGCCAATTTGGAATGATATTAAAAGCACGAGTGATAGGATCTGACTATCACTCGTTCAGCTTTGAGCGCCTTGAAATCAACAAGCTAAAGGTTGTCAGCAAGTACAACCTGTCTAAATTATTAAAACAATACCGAATGAGGAGAAGAATATGCCTTCGCGTCGAGATTTAGCCAACGCTATACGCGCATTAAGCATGGATGCTGTTCAAAAAGCCAAGTCAGGACATCCTGGAGCCCCGATGGGCATGGCTGACATAGCCGAAGTTCTATGGAATGATTATCTAAAACACAACCCGACGAATCCAAAGTGGCCAGGGCGGGATCGATTTGTGTTATCAAATGGACATGGGTCCATGCTGTTATATTCATTATTGCACTTGACAGGCTATGACTTGCCGATCGAAGAGCTAAAAAACTTCCGTCAACTTCATTCAAAAACCCCAGGTCATCCTGAATACGGTTATGCGCCGGGTGTTGAGACAACGACAGGCCCCTTGGGCCAAGGGATTGCCAATGCCGTTGGGATGGCCTTGGCAGAGCGGACTTTGGCTGGACAATTTAACCGTCCTGGGCATGACATTGTTGACAATCATACCTATGTCTTTTTAGGAGATGGGTGTTTGATGGAAGGCATCTCGCATGAAGTGTGTTCCTTGGCCGGTTCCATGGGGCTGGGCAAACTGGTTGCCTTTTATGACGACAACAACATTTCAATTGATGGCGAAGTTCGTGGTGAAGATGGCGTCCCTGGCTGGTTCCTGGACGACACCCCGAAACGCTTTGAAGCTTATGGCTGGCATGTGATATCGAAAGTTGATGGACACGATGCGGATGCTGTCAAAAAAGCGATAGAAGAAGCCCGGTCAGTAACTGACAAACCCACGTTGATTTGCTGTCAAACCATCATTGGTTGGGGTTCGCCTAACAAACAAGGCAAGGAAGAATGTCACGGCGCAGCCCTGGGTGACGATGAAATCGCCCTGGTCAGAGAAACCATAGGTTGGCCTCATGCGCCTTTCGAAATCCCGGAAGACATTTATGCTGGTTGGGATGCCAAAAGTAAGGGAGCTGAATTAGAATCGGCATGGAAAGAGAAATTTGAAGCTTACCGTAGTGCTCATCCGGAATTAGCCGCAGAATACCAACGCCGCATGGCAGGTGAATTGCCCAAAGACTGGGAAGAAAAAGCGGGAGCCTTTATTGCGGAAGTCGATGCCAAAGCAGAAAAAATTGCCAGCCGTAAAGCCTCACAGAATACTTTGAACGGATTTGGTCCCTTATTGCCTGAATTACTGGGTGGCTCTGCCGACTTGGCAGGCTCTAATCTGACCTTATGGTCAGATTGCAAAAACGTGAATAAACCGCCGTATGACGGCAACTATGTTTACTATGGCGTCCGGGAATTTGGCATGTCGGCGATGATGAACGGTGAAGCCTTATATGGCGGATTTAAGCCTTATGGCGCCACTTTTGAAATGTTCTCCGAATATGCCCGAAATGCCTTACGCATGGCGGCATTAATGAAAATCCCGACGATCTTCGTTTACACTCATGATTCAATAGGATTGGGAGAAGATGGGCCGACCCACCAACCTGTTGAACAGACCGCCACCATTCGGTTAATCCCGAATATGCAACTGTGGCGACCTTGTGATGCGGTTGAATCAGCGGTATGTTGGAAAGCGGCACTAGAGCGTCAGGATGGCCCGTCCAGCTTGATTTTCTCACGCCAAGGGCTACCGCATATGCCAAGAACAGCAGAGCAAATTGCTGCGATTAGCAAAGGGGGATATATCTTAACCGACAGTGAAGGACTGCCGGATCTGATCTTTATAGCGACAGGTTCTGAGGTAGAGCTTGCTGTTAAGGCGGCAGAAGAGTTAAGAGGCCAGGGCAAGAAAGTGCGGGTCGTATCGATGCCCTCGACTAATGTCTTTGATGCCCAGGATGAAGCCTACCGGGAAAGCGTATTGCCATCGGCGGTGACCAAGCGAGTTGCGATTGAAGCGGGCGTTACAGATCTTTGGTGGAAGTATGCGGGTAGTGAAGGGAAGATTATTGGGCTGGATCGGTTTGGCGAGTCGGCGCCGGCGGGCGATTTATTCAAGGAATTTGGCTTTACCGTCGATAATGTGCTTAATCAGGTTCAAAACTTGATTTAATGACTGGCATACTGTAATAATTATTTCAGAGAATATGGCTCTTTGATAATTTAAATCAAACTCAAAGAACCAGTGTTTGCTGTCAAAATATAAGGGGAAATTAAAAAATGAAACATATAATGAATGCTCTGCTCGTCGGGTTTATTTTGACGGGTTATGTTACACTAGCTCAGGCAAAAGAATATCCGGCTTCTGATTTTCAGCCGAAGGTTCTTTATAAGGACGATAGTTATAAACCAAGTTCATCAAGTAGTTCTTCTGCTACTGATTCGAAGTACCCGGCTACCAATTTTCAACCAAAGGTCGTTTACAAAGATCCAAATTATAAACCCAGTAAATCTTCTAAGTCATCTAGTAAAACAAGTTATAGTTCAAGTTCATCGTCAACTGCAACTGCTACAACTGAATCATATTCAAAAGCCGAAAAAAAGGAAGATTCTGATATGACGCTGGTAATTGGCTTGGTTGTTTTGGTGTTGGTTGGGTTATTTTATGTAAAAAACAAAAATGCTCCTGCCGAGAAAAAGTCAACAAGACGCAAGCCGAGCTATAAAAAAGCTGTAGCTAGTGCTGGTGAAGGGCAATCAAGAGTTGCAAAATACTTGGCTGAAAAGCAAGGTGGAGCGACAGGTGTTGCAAAATATTTGACTAGTAAAAAAGAAACTGCTTCGAGCAGTGTGGCAAAATATTTAGCAAAACGGAAAGTTTCAGAAAGACAAAATGCTTCAGCCAAAGCTTCAGGTGTAGAAAAATACTTACGGAATCGCACTTGATATTGGAAAAAATTCTATAAGCTTATTGCAAAATATGGTAGAAAACGTAGTTAAACAATAGTTCATGCAATAGGCTATTAAAATCAATTATTATTTAATTTTAAGGTACCCATTATGGCAAATTTACTTGAACAACTTAAGGAAATGACTGTTGTTGTTGCTGATACTGGTGATTTACAGGCAATTGAAACCTATAAACCCCGGGATGCAACAACAAATCCATCTTTGATAACGGCTGCAGCGCAAATGCCACAATATCAAGATATTGTAGATGATACGCTCAAAGGCGCGAGAGAAACTTTAGGAAAAGATGCTTCGGCTAATGACGTTGTCACTTTGGCATTTGATCGTTTGGCTGTGTCGTTTGGTTTAAAAATATTAGAGATTATACCCGGCCGAGTTTCAACAGAAGTGGATGCTCGACTTTCTTATGATGTCGATGGAACTATCGCAAAAGGTCGTGAAATTATTGAGCAGTATGAAGCGCAAGGTATTTCAAAAGAAAGAATACTTATTAAAGTTGCTGCGACATGGGAAGGAATCAAGGCTGCAGAAGTTCTTGAAAAAGAAGGCATACATTGTAATTTAACGCTCTTATTCGGCATTCACCAGGCTATTGCTTGTGCTGAAGCCGGTATAACGTTGATTTCACCATTTGTGGGCCGTATCCTTGACTGGTATAAAAAAGACACTGGAAGGGATTCGTATCCACCAAATGAAGATCCTGGTGTGGTTTCTGTTACCAATGTTTATAATTACTATAAGAAATTTGGATATAAAACTGAAGTAATGGGTGCTAGTTTCCGTAATATTGGTGAAATTACTGAGCTTGCTGGTTGTGATTTACTTACTATTTCACCTGCTTTATTAGGCGAACTCCAATCTACAGAAGGGGAGTTACCACGTAAACTCGATCCAGCAAAAGCAGCAAATATGGATATTGAAAAGATCAGTGTAGATAAAGATACATTTGATCGTTTGCATGCTGAAAACAGAATGGCAACAGACAAACTTTCAGAAGGTATTGAAGGCTTTACTAAAGCTTTGGTTAGTCTGGAAGAGTTACTTGCTGATCGTTTAGCAAAATTAGAAGGCTAATTGTATAAATGAGCCAGGCCTGATTTGTTTAAATTGGGCCTGAATTAATTTTTAAGTTGAAGAAGTATTTTTTCCTTTTATGTAAATATAGCGGGAATATCAATACTCAGGATTGATTCATGTCACAAAAAGTATCAAATGTAGTTGAAGCCGGTGTTGTTACCGGTGATGGTGTCCAAAAGATTTTTGAAATTTGTAAAAGTCAAAATTTTGCTCTTCCTGCAGTAAATGTCATCAGTACTGGCACCATTAACGCTGTTTTGGAAGCGGCGGCAAAAGTAAAATCTGCTGCAATTATTCAGTTTTCTAACGGAGGCGCACAATTTGTAGCAGGTAAAGGACTTAAATTAGAAGGGCAGCAAACTGCAATATTAGGTGCAATTTCAGGCGCAAAACACGTTCATAATGTAGCTAGTTATTATGGTGTGCCAGTTATTTTGCATACGGATCATGCTGCAAAAAAATTATTGCCTTGGATTGATGGATTATTGGATGCAGGTGAGAAGCATTATGAACAAACTGGAAGTCCCTTGTTCAGTTCACATATGCTTGATCTTTCAGAGGAAAGCTTGGAAGAAAACATTGAAATATGTGGTGAATATCTCAAGCGGATGTCAAAAATGGATATGACTTTGGAAATTGAACTTGGCGTAACTGGGGGCGAAGAGGATGGCGTTGATAATACCGATATGGATCAATCACTCCTATATACTCAGCCTGAAGAAGTTGCTTATGCCTATGAACAATTGAGTAAAATAAGTCCACGTTTCACAATTGCTGCTTCATTTGGTAATGTACATGGAGTTTATAAACCAGGAAATGTTAAATTAACACCGAAGATTTTAGATAATTCACAGAAGTATGTTTCTGAAAAATTTGGAGTTCCAGCAAATACCTTGAATTTCGTTTTTCATGGTGGTTCAGGCTCAAGTCCTGAAGAGATTAAAGAATCCATTAGTTATGGTGTGGTCAAAATGAATATTGACACAGATACTCAATGGGCCACATGGAAAGCAGTTATGGATTACTACAAGGAGCATGAGGCATATCTACAAAGCCAAATAGGTAACCCAGAAGGGGATGATAAGCCAAATAAAAAGTATTATGATCCCCGTGCATGGCAAAGAGCTGGAGAGCTTGGTATGGTGCAACGCCTTGAACAAGCATTTGCAGAATTGAATGCCGTAGGTACTTTATAAGTAAAACTAGCTGATCTTTTTTAGAGAACTCAGTAAGGTATATAAAAAGCCTTGGTTCATTTGAGTCAAGGCTTTTTTTAGTTTTAATGATTTAAAATATCATTTAGGATAGAAATCCTAAGTTTTTAACTGGGAACCGGTGTAAGTTTGGAAAAACGGAATTAATTTCTGAACTAGAAAGCCCGAACCAGCTTGCCATAGTTGCAGCGTATTGTTCAACTGAAGAGGTGGGAATAATTCTGCCATCCTCAACTGCATCGGGGCTGTTTTGTTGTAGTTTTGGCATTGTGCCAAAAATATCTCCACCATTCACACTGCCTCCCATTACCAAATTATGTCCCCCCCAACCATGATCAGTGCCATTATTATTGGGAGTCATTGAGCGACCAAATTCAGAAGCGGTGAATGTTGTTACCTGATTACTTATACCCTGTTCTTCTAGTGCCGCATAAAATGCATTTAATGACTTGCTCAAGTGTCCAAGTTGTTGTGAATGCTTGGCAGTTTGATTATCATGGGTATCCCATCCCCCTAAACCTACAAAAAATATTTGACGAGTGATATTGCTGTCTAGATTATCCCTAATAGCAATGAGCTTTGCCACCATTTCTAATTGCTTTCCTAACCTATTATTGTTAGGAAATTTTGTGGCAAATGTAGGTGCGTCTTTTAGTGCATTGTTAATAATTTCCGTTAATGAATCAGAGCGTTGCTGGGTCTCAGCAAACTGGGATAGTAAAATATGATCATCATTAGTTCCTAATTGATAAAGATCACGGTATGCTTGTTCCATAGCATAATCTCCGGCGTGCCAAGGGAAATACAATGGCTCAACTCCATCAGCGGGAATTTCATACATGCTATGCTTGATTCCAGCTTGCCATAGATTTGCTTGCCAAGTGGTAAGATTTACTGCTGGAAGAGGTGAAAGACTGGGGTTTGGATACAAAAAATCTGTCATTCTTCCCGCCCAACCATAAGGGTTGATTGTATCTGTATTTGCTTTCATCCATAGATCTTGTTGATCAGCATGTGAGAAAAGTTGCGGTGGGATTTTTTTACTTTTAGCCTCATATTGAGCTTTGGTAAGAGGTTCAGCAAGTGTACCGACATTGGCAATAACCGATAGTTTATTTTGATTAAATAATTGCTGAATTTCTGTCATGATTGGATGAAAACCGTATGTATTTCCATCATCATAAGTTTGTGGAGAAATTGCTAACAGTTCATTACGATTAATTGCAATGCCTTGCCTGACATTTGCATATTGATTGTATGCGCTGTTGTTTTTGGGGGCAATCATATTAAATGAATCATTGCCCCCAAATAGAAATACACAGACCAGTGCTTTGTACTCATCATTAATAGATGCAGCATGTGCAGTTGAAACACCATCTAATACCTGAAGTAAGGAGCTCGAGCCAAGAGCGGTAGCAAGATTCCATTTTAAAAATTTTCTTCTGTTGATTTTATTGTTTTTCATGATGTTATTCCTTTATCTTTGAATCGCATATTCTGCGGATGTAGTAATAAGAATGATGAGATCACGAACCAATCTTTTGTCATCATTAATTTTAGAACGGTTGGTGTTGATATAATTAAGCAGAATGTTACGCATACCATCGGACATATTTCCAGAAGTTAAAATAAGATCCAGGCGGTTAATTAACTCACCAGGTTTTTTCATCAAGTTAGTTTCAGTTGTTAGATTTAGTTTGGCAGGAACATATTTGTGAAAACCATCATCAAAGATAAGAGTAATCAAAGCCGAATATAATTTTTGGATTCTGGATTCGGAAGAAATTTGAAATTCAGGAGCAACTAGTTTTGCTTTTTTTATTTTTCCCGCAGGGCTGAAATCAGGGCGGAAAAAATTAAAAACTGAAGGGGAGCGAAGTGGCGCCTGTGAAAATTCACTTTCAGGCCAATAATAATGAAAGGCAACATAATTGACAAAACTAGGCATCCAGGGTGCAATTGGTTTTGATCCCTTGGCTTTAAATGCTCGCCAAATATGCGTAAGGCGCAATAGTGGTTCTCTTAATTTCCCAAAATGATTACTAGAAGAAGTGCGTGCTTCTTGATCCATTAGGATTGCCTTAACAACGGCTTTCATATTTCCCCGAGTACCTTGACCATCATTGTTAAATATTTTTGCAACCCGTTTAACATAAGCAGATGATGGGTTACTAGTGACCAGGCGCATGATTAATTGTTTGCTTATAAATGGCCCAACGTTGGGGTGATTAAAAATAATATCTAGAGCCTGATCAAGATCTTGCCTTGTAGATTGGTCGGCAGGAAAGCTATTGCCAAGAAATGTTTTTTCATTAAAATCATGATGTTCTGAAAAGGCGACCATTGGTTGAATGAGTACTTGATGGTTATCCCACCAGGCCCAAGCACCACCAGTATAATAATCAAGGTTCCAGCTCCATCCGGTAAATATTCTTGCCAGGTTTTCAATGTCAGTTTGGTTATACGTCGGAATAGGTTTATTTCTAGATTTTTTGGTTGAGCCATCAAGATTTAACTCAACAAGACCTATACTGAATAATTGTAATAATTCTCGAGCATAATTTTCATCTGCACGACGGTTGGTGCTTGGGTCCGGTTTATCATTCCCCAGCATACTTAAATAAACACCCATTGCAGGGCTTAAAGTGATATCTTCAAGTAAATCACGAAAATTACCGAAACTGTTTTTAACTAAAATGTCGTAATATTCTGCTACGGTGTCACGGTGGGCTTCTAAAGGATCAGAGAAATCTGAAATAACCATGATTTCACTAAGTGCGAAAGCAACGCGTTGTCTGAGTTGGTCTTTGGCTGAAACAGAAATATCCCACCAGGCATCTAATCTGCCGTATTGTCCGGTTAAATCACCTTTTGAATCAAAAACAGGAGTTTTAATGCGTGGTCGGTGGTAGGTTGGAGGTAAATCAAACTGCTCATTAAGCCAGTTTTGATAGTCTCCTATTTCGACAAGATGAATTATGTCGGCATAAGTCGGCCCAAAAGTAGCTTGGGCAAGAAATCTAGAAGCATCTGTGCGGGAAATATTATTTCCCGAATTGCTACCAGCAGGGCCAGGGGGCTTGTTAAAAAGTTGCTTAAAGATATTCAAATCAGCAAAGCTGATAGAACCATTACCATCAAAATCAGCATCGGGATTATTGGTGCCGAAAGCTGCTTTGAATAAATTCAGATCGGCAAAGCTAACGAGACCATTATTGTCAAGATCAGCATCACAGGCATTTCCAAAGCCATCACCATTGCTGTCATATTGATTCGCATTTGCAATCTCAATGCAGTTGTCTTGTGTATCAAGGATACCATCACCATCTGTATCAGTGGCTGCATAGGAAGAAAATGGAAAATACAGTATTAGCAGTAAAAATATAGCTAGAGTTTGGGGCGGGTTTATTTTTGGCATTATTATAGATCCCTTAAAATTTTATTAGCATAACGAAATAAGTTAATGTAATTCTATAAGTTAAAACCTGATTGTACGAAAGCAAAATTAAGTTTCTATTAATTCTAAAAATAGCTGTTTTCATTCACTGATTAAACTTCGGGACACCTGTAGTGGTCCCAAAAAACAAACAGAACCTTTTCAGTTAAATTAGTTCGTAGAATTAGAAGCAGCTAAATGTTCAAAGGATTAGTCATGATCATCAAAACAGACGATGATATTCTTCATTAATTATCTACTTGTAATTCTGAGTTCTTTAAAAATACAGAATAGAGGATGCAGAAGAGCAGATACATAATGGAAAAAAATCTAAGAAACTAAATGCAATGTTTGTTGCCTCAACAGTATCAATAATAAAACTTGGGGAAGTCGTCGTGGATTTAAAAAATGAACTTGATGAATTAGCCAGCACTTTGAAGCAGCAACGTGATGAAATTGAGCTACAACTGCATCTGGCAAGTATGGATGCAAAAGACGAATGGCAATATGCTGAAAAATATTGGGGTCAATTTATTGATGCTCTGGGAATAATCAATGATGACACCAAAGAAGTCAGTACCGAACTGATTCATGCAACCAAGGTAATAGGCGATGAATTAATACAAGTTTATAAGAGAATATTACATAGTTTCCAATAAGCAATGGCAATACCCGAACAATTAGTGTAAGAGTATTGCTTTAATAAAAAATAAGTTTTGTAAGGGGGAACAATGAAATTAGAATTTCACGGAGCTGACCAGAATGTAACGGGTTCTTGTCACCTGCTTGAAGCGTTTGGGAAAAAAATCCTGATCGATTGCGGACTATATCAGGGAGGCAGGGAAATGGATGAAGAAAATTCAGAACCCTTTGGTTTTGATCCTGCCGATATTGATTATTTATTATTGACTCATGCCCATCTGGATCATTGTGGTCGTATTCCACTTTTGGTGAAGCGTGGATTTACCGGTGAAATTATCTCAACAGCCGCTTCTTTTGAACTGGCCAGACTGGTTTTAATGGATTCAGCCAAATTACAAGAAGATGAGGCTCGTTACAAATCAAAGAAAGCATCACGGCATGGCAAAAAGGAAACTGTTGAACCTCTTTATGACCTTGTCGATACCTTAAATAGTTTTGGATATTTTGGCAGATCAGTTCAATATAAGACTCCATTGACTATTGCAGAAGGAATTCAGGCAACTTTCATTAACGCCGGTCATATTCTGGGTTCGGCATCTATTGTTCTGGAAGTTGCAGACGATAGAAAAAAACATAGTATTTTGTTTTCTGGAGATTTGGGGTATGACGACCGTGCTATTATTCGAAATCCATCGGCACCGCCTCATGTTGATATTGTCGTGATGGAAACTACCTATGGCGATAGAAATCACAAAACTTTGAATCCTACGCTGGATGAATTTTATACTGCCATTAGCAAAACCATCGATCAGGGTGGTAATGTTATTATTCCAAGTTTTGCGCTGGAACGGGCGCAGGAACTACTGTATTTTATCCGTGAAGGTATTGAGCAAGGACGCCTGCCTCGTTATTTACCCGTATTTCTGGATTCCCCAATGGCCATATCAGCCACTGAGATTTTTCGTCGTCATCCAGAATGTTTTGATAAAGAAACTTTCAAGATTTTTTCCTCAGGTAATGATCCTTTATCTTTTCCAGGTCTACGTTTCACAAAAGAAACGGCAGAATCAATGGCGATTAACAATATTTCTGGCGGAGCAGTTATTATTGCCGGATCTGGAATGTGTACTGGCGGGAGAGTGAAGCATCATCTGAAACATAATTTATGGAATGCTCATAATTCTGTCATATTTGTTGGCTATGCTGCTCAGGGAACATTGGCTAGAAGGATTGTAGACGGGGCAAAAAGCGTGAAAATTTTTGGAGAGGAGATTCCAGTGCAAGCAGCTGTTTATACCATTGGTGGTTTTTCCGCACATGCAGATCAAAAGGTGCTATTAGAGTGGCATCAACAAACCGGAAATCCCCATACAACTTTTTTAGTTCATGGCGATAAAGATGTCATGGAAAAATTTGCAAAAAAACTTAATAACACACGGGTTGAAATTCCGGCACTTCATCAACATTATAAGCTAGAAGACTGGTTATAAGACCTTATTCAGGTCAGAAAGCTTAGTTGTATCGCATTAAAGATATCCACTGTTTGTTATTTTTTACACGGTGGAAATAGCTTAACCATTGTTAAAGGCCGTTCCATGAAAAAACAACAAGAAATTTTGTTCCCACCTCCATTAGATGCCGATAAAGTTCGTTCATTGGAAGCCGATGCGCTTCTACAATATCTGAAAAGTGATCCTGATGGTCTTTCTCAACAAGAAGCCCAGACCAGGCTTGAGTTTTATGGACCCAATGCAATTCAGGAAAAACGTACTCATCCACTACTGAAATTTCTGTCATATTTCTGGGGGCCGATTCCCTGGATGATTGAAATTGCGGCGATTTTATCCGCAATTGTTCATCATACCGAAGATTTAATAATAATCCTGGTATTACTGATATTTAATGCTGTTGTTGGATTTTGGCAGGAATATCAAGCAGGAAATGCCATTGAACAGTTGAAAAAGCAATTAGCCCTTAAATCGCGTGTCAAACGTGATGGGCAGTGGCAAGAAATTGATGCTAGACAATTGGTGCCGGGGGATATTGTTCGTATTCGATTAGGTGATGTTGTACCAGCTGACATCGCCTTGATTGATGGTGATTATCTAAGCATAGATCAGTCGGCGTTAACGGGTGAGTCATTACCCGTTGATAAACGAGTGGGTGATCTGATTTATTCCAGTTCAATTGCCAAGCAGGGTGAAATGGTGGGCGTGGTTACGGCTACAGGGACTCATACCTACTTCGGTAAAACTGCCAAACTAGTCAGTTCAGCAAAATCGGTATCCCATTTTCAAAAAGCAGTTTTAACCATTGGCGATTATTTGATTTTTATCAGTTTGGCATTGGTTGCAATTTTGATTTTGGTCGGGTTG
>CAZGYJ010000013.1:0-9784 GCA_964530345.1 uncultured Methylomonas sp. | reverse complement strand
AATACGGTCGATGAACAAACAATTATTTTAATGGCGGCGTTGGCATCCCAAATTGATAATCCAGATGCCATTGATAGCGCCATTTTAGAAAAAATTAACGAGAGGCAACTATTAGATAAGTATGTTCAAGAAAATTTTGTACCTTTTGATCCCATTAATAAACGTACCGTAGCGCGAATAAAGGCACAAGATGGTTCAATATTCAAAGTCAGTAAGGGGGCGCCACAGGTTGTTTTAGACTTATGCAATCCTGACCAGGAAATGCGAGTTCGGGCTGAAAAAATAGTGAATGAATTTGCTCTCAAAGGTTATCGAGCACTGGGCGTAGCTCGGACTGACCAGACAGGAAACTGGGTGTTTCTAGGAATTCTTCCTTTGTATGATCCACCAAGAGACGATGCCAAGCAAACCATCAAGGAAGTTAAACAACATGGCATCGATATCAAAATGGTGACCGGGGATAATATCGCGATAGCGAAACAGATTTCCAAAGAACTTGGACTAGGGCAAAATATTCTGCTGGCCGATCAGATCGTCAGCCCAAAAGATAAAGAAGACTTAATTAATAAAGCCCAAAGTGCAGAACGTGCCGATGGTTTTGCACAAGTATTTCCAGAACATAAATATTGGTTGGTAAAAGATTTACAGGCAAAAAATCATATCGTCGGAATGACGGGGGATGGTGTCAATGATGCCCCTGCCTTGAAGCAAGCTGACGTTGGAATTGCCGTTTCTGGCGCCACAGATGCCGCCAGAGCAGCTGCTGATCTGGTTTTAACTGCTTCAGGTCTGGCGGTTATCAGTCATGCCATTGAGGAAGCTAGACGCATTTTTGCAAGAATGAACGCTTATGCTATTTATCGTATTACAGAAACGCTTCGAATAATGTTATTTATGGTTTTAGCGATTCTTGTTTATAACATTTATCCCATTACAGCGATTATGATTATTCTCCTGGCATTGTTGAATGATATTCCTATCCTGACAATTGCAAAGGACAATACCGTTTTAGCAACGCATCCAGTACGCTGGGATATGAGAAAAGTGCTGACTATTGCAACAGTCTTAGGAAGTGTTGGAGTGTTTGAGACTTTTTTACTTATGATTGTTGCAGAAAATTACTTTCATGTCAGTGTTGAAGAGTTGCAAACTATTATATTTCTTAAACTGGCAGTTGCCGGCCATTTAACCTTATTTGTAGCCCGAACTAGACATTGTTTTCTTAGCCCACCATATCCTGCACCCTTATTACTGGTTGCAATAATTGGCACACAAATATTAGCAGTACTGATTGCTGGGTTTGGGTGGTTGGTTACACCGATTTCATGGGAATTTATTGGGTTGATTTGGGCTTATTGCCTATTTTGGGTATTAATTGAAGATGCTTTGAAATTGATGACCTACAGGCATCTGGAGCATGAGATTCCAAGACACCGACATTTTCTGACGAGACTAGGGCGATCATTGCATTTTTATCATCGTAATCATAACCATTAGGTGTTATAGGGACTATATATGCAAAATAATTACGCGAAATACACACTGGGTAGACCATTATTAATGGATATAGATGGTCTTGAGCTATTAATAGAGTTGGCATTAGATATGCGATGTTCCTGGAATCATGCTGCTGATGATTTGTGGAAAGCACTAGATCCTGATTTATGGGAATTGACTCATAATCCCTGGGCAATTTTGCAGACAGTTTCAAGAGATCGTGTGGTAGAAATTACAACTGATTCTGTTTATCGAGAAAAGTTGGAGAACCAAGTTCAAACCAATCGCCAACTACAAAAAGCCTCAGGATGGTTTCAACAAACTTATCCCGACCCGTCACTAAACCATGTTGCCTATTTCAGTATGGAATTCATGTTAGGAGAGGCGCTTCCCATTTATTCGGGAGGATTGGGAAATGTGGCCGGTGATCAACTAAAAGCTGCCAGTGATTTGGGAATTCCAGTTGTTGGGGTCGGGTTGCTTTATCAACGTGGTTATTTTCGACAAATGATTGATAAGGATGGCAAGCAAATAGCCTTTTATCCTTACAATGATCCTGGACAATTGCCCATTCAACCAGTGCGCCATAAAAATGGTGAATGGTTACGTCTACGGGTGGATTTTCCTGGGTTTTCAGTGTGGCTTAGAAGTTGGCAGGTTAAAGTAGGTAGAACTACATTGTATTTGCTGGATAGTAATGATCCTGCAAATTTTCCTCCTCATCAAGGTATTACCAGTGAGCTTTACGGTGGTGGATCTGAAGTGAGATTGCAGCAGGAAATGATTCTTGGAATAGGTGGTTGGCGATTATTAAGAGAACTAGGCATTAAACCAGATGTTTGTCATCTCAATGAAGGTCATGCTGCCTTTGCTGTGCTTGAACGGGCCAGATACTTTATGCAGGAAACAGGACAGTCATTTGAAGTGGCATTAGCTGCGACAAGAGCAGGAAATCTCTTTACTACCCATACAGCAGTCGCTGCTGCATTTGATTTATATACGCCAGCACTAATTGAGCAATATCTTGGGAATTATGTTGAAAATGGATTAAAAATTACTACGGAAGATATGTTGGCTTTAGGGCGAGAGAATCCAGAAAATTCTGAAGAAAGCTTTAATATGGCTTATTTGGCAATCCGAGGAAGTGGTGCAATCAATGGTGTCAGTCAATTACATGGTAGGGTCAGCCGACATATTTTTCAATCAATATTTCCCCGTTGGCCAACCAGAGAAGTTCCAGTAGGTTATGTGACCAATGGGATTCATGTCCCGAGTTGGGACTCACCGATGGCAGATGATATTTGGACAGAAAGCTGTGGCAAAGATCGTTGGTGCGGTATGTCCCAAACCTTGCAGGAAGATATTCGTTGTGTTTGTGATGAGCGGCTTTGGGAATTTAGAACAGCAGCCAGAAAGTCATTAATTGAATATGCACGAAAGCGATTGTATCGACAATTGTCTGCTTCAGGCTCTTCAATTGAAGATGCTGAAAAGGCCAAAACATTGTTAGATCCTAATATTCTGACTTTAGGGTTTGCCAGACGTTTCGCAACTTATAAACGACCAAATTTACTGTTACTAGACCCTGAACGTTTATTACGAATACTCAGTGATCCAGATCGGCCTGTGCAATTAATTTTAGCAGGTAAGGCGCATCCCGCTGACCAAGAGGGTCAAGCGCTGATTCAGCAATGGGTGCAGTTCATCAGGCAAGCACAGGTTCGTAATCATATTGTCTTTTTGAGTGATTACGACATGCTTCTCACAGAACGTTTGGTTGAAGGTGTCGATGTTTGGATCAATACCCCGAGACGGCCTTGGGAAGCTTGCGGAACCAGTGGTATGAAAATATTGGTTAATGGCGGTATCAATTTATCCGAACTGGACGGCTGGTGGGCAGAGGCCTATACACCGGAAGTTGGTTGGGCTTTGGGTGATGGTAAGGAACATGATAGTGATCCAGCCTGGGATATTCATGAAGCTAATCAGTTGTATGATATTTTGGAGCAACAAGTGATTCCGGAATTTTATAGTCGTGATCATCAAGGTATTCCGCCGGCTTGGGTTAAACGAATGAGAGAAAGCATGTCTCATTTAACCCCAGTCTATTCAGCTGGAAGAGCGGTCAGGGAATATACTGAGCAGTTTTATCTGTCAGCCGCACAGGCTTATCATAAAAGAGCAGCGAATAAAGGTAAATCGGCAAAACAAATTATTGAATGGCAAAAAATGTTGGATGAGAACTGGCAACATTTACGATTTGGTGAGTTGATTGCCGAAACCCATGATGGCCAGCATATTATTGAAATCCAGGTTTATGTCGATGATGTAGATGTCAATGCCATTGTTGTTGAGTTGTATGCAGAACCTCTGGATGGTAGCAGTGAACCTGAACGCCATGAAATGCAACGCATGGCTGAATTGGTAGGCTCAGTGAGTGGATATGATTATCGGGTGGTTATTTCTGATAAAAGACCATTATCAGATTACACGCCACGAATTGTTCCTGCTCATGAATTAGCGACAATTCCTTTGGAAGCCAGTTATATTTTGTGGCAGCGATAATGATGGAGAATATCAAATGGCAATAAAATCACCTGGACAAAAACAGATCCCAAAACCGCCAGACGAATCCCGAATTGAGCCACTACCCTGGCATCAACCAAAGCCATTGGAAGAAGATCCTGATGCGCCTCAGCGGGTTCACAAAATCATGACCAGCTCTTCATATCGGCAGGCTGATCAGGATACCGATTTTTTGCACCGCGATGATGTTCGGCCTTTACGCTTACAGCTGGATTTTTTAAAGCCGGAGTTATTAATGCAGGAACATGGTATTGAGCATACCATTGTTGTTTATGGCAGTACCCGCATTGTTGAACCCAAAGTCGCTGACAGACGTGTAAAAGCCTATCAGGAGGCATTGAAATCTGCTCCGGACAACCCAAACCTGAAAAAGCGGCTTGCAGTTGCCAAGCGTGTTCAGGCAAAAAGTCGTTATTATGATGTGGCTCGTGAATTTGGACAAATCGTGAGTCTATCAGGGAAAGGCGCTCAGGATTGTCGTTTGATGGTAATGACTGGGGGTGGGCCAGGAATGATGGAGGCGGCGAATAGAGGCGCATTCGATGTCGGTGCAAAAACCATTGGTTTAAATATTACTCTACCGCATGAACAATATCCCAATCCTTATATTACTCCGGAGCTATGCTTCAAATTTCATTATTTTGCCTGCCGTAAAATGCATTTTTTATTAAGAGCAAAAGCTCTGGTTGTGTTTCCCGGCGGTTATGGAACACTCGATGAGTTATTTGAAACACTAACCTTAATACAAACCCGTTGCATGAAGGCTGTCCCCATTATTTTAGTCGGAGAAAATTACTGGAAAAAAGCTTTTGATGTTGATTTTCTGATGGATGAAGGCGTTATTGATCCGGAAGACAAGGATTTATTCTGGTATGCCGAGACAGCCGAAGAAATTTGGAAGGATATTCAAAACTGGTATTTAGCCAAGGGTGAGTCTTTGTTTTCTGACTTGGTTGTGTAATTGACTATGAAATCAGTTGTGCTGGTTATTAATGCCGGATCATCCAGTATTAAATTTGCCATTTTCACTGCAGGACAACTGAATTGTTTATATCGGGGACAAATCCAGGGGATCGGAATTAATGATGGTTGTTATTTTACACTGCAAGATCAAACGGATAAAGATAGTCAAAGCAAGCAACAAATCAATGCCGACAACCATCAACATGCTCTGGAAATCATAATTCAGTGGCTAACGGAACATCAGAAAGGATTTGATCTTCAGGCCGTTGGTCACAGGATTGTTCATGGTGGCAACCAATTTACTGAACCTGTTGTGATTGATGAAGATGTCATCAGGCATTTGAGAAAATTAGTACCACTGGCTCCTCTGCACCAACCACATAATCTGGCGGCTGTTGAAATAATGAGAAAATTGCAGCCATCATTAATACAGGTGGCTTGTTTTGATACAGCTTTTCATCATACCCAGCCTGAAATAGCAAAAACTTTTGCTCTACCAAAAAGCCTATATAGTGAGGGTGTTCGTAGTTATGGGTTCCACGGCTTATCCTATGAATACATTACTTCAATATTGTCAGAGTGTTCTGAAACCGCAGCTATTGGCAGGACAATTATTGCGCATTTAGGCCATGGAGCTAGCCTATGTGCCATGAACAATAGCAAAAGCATGGCAACTACCATGACCTTCACCCCGCTTGATGGTTTGCCGATGGGCACCCGCTGTGGTTCGATTGACCCTGCTGTGGTTTTGTATTTGCTAAGAGAAAAGCAATTATCTGTCGAGGATATTTCTGAGCTACTTCATTACCAATCTGGTCTGCTTGGATTATCAGGCATTAGCGGCGATATGCAAGTATTACTTAATAGTCAAAGTTTAGCAGCAAAAACAGCAATTGATGTGTATGTGTACCGCATTATTTGTGAAATCGGAAAAATGTCCGCTGCTATTCAAGGCCTGGACAGTTTGGTATTTACTGCCGGGATTGGCGAGCATTCAGCCTTGATTCGTGAAAAGATTTGTATGGGTATTGAATGGTTAGGAATTCAGATCAATGTGCAGGCTAACCATCGTAACGAAATAAAAATAAGTACTGAACAAAGCACGATTTCGGTTTGGGTTATTCCGACCAATGAAGAAAAAATAATTGCAACACACACTTATACACTTGCTCTAGGAGGTCATTAGTCATGAACAGTCACAATAAAAATCCATCCAAGCCACTTTCTGAGGATGAATTACAACGCATGAATGGCTATTGGCGGGCAGCCAACTATCTGTCAGTGGGACAAATCTATCTGATGGATAATCCATTGTTAAAGCAGCCGTTACAGCTGGAGCATATCAAACCACGGTTATTAGGGCATTGGGGAACAACACCGGGACTTAATTTTATCTATGTCCATTTTAATAGGGTTATCAAGAAACGTGAGCTTAATGTCATTTATATTACCGGGCCGGGTCATGGCGGACCGGGTTTGGTTGCCAATACCTATCTGGAAGGTACTTACAGCGAAGTCTATCCAAATGTTTCTCAGGATGAGTCCGGTATGAAACGACTGTTTAAACAGTTTTCATTTCCCGGGGGTATTCCAAGTCATGTTGCGCCAGAAACCCCGGGGTCAATCAATGAAGGTGGAGAATTAGGATATTCTTTATCCCATGCTTTTGGCGCTGTTTTCGATAACCCTGACTTGATTGCCTGTTGTGTTGTTGGTGATGGCGAAGCTGAAACCGGTCCATTGGCAACTGCCTGGCATGGCAATAAGTTTTTAAATCCTGAACGCGATGGTGTAGTGTTACCTATTTTGCACTTGAATGGCTATAAAATAGCTAACCCGACTGTTCTCGCTCGAATAGATAATGAAGAATTAGCCTCTTTGTTTGTTGGCTATGGCTACAAACCTTATTTTGTTGAAGGGGATAATCCAGAGCTGGTGCATCAACAAATGGCAGCAACCCTGGATCAGGTTCTGGATGAAATTAACACCATCCGGCAACAAGCCAGACAAAATGGTTTTAGTGAACGACCCATTTGGCCAATGATTATTTTTCGCACCCCCAAGGGTTGGACTGGTCCTAAAGTTGTTGATGGAGTGCCTATTGAAAATACTTTCCGATCACATCAAGTCCCATTGTCAGGTTTGAAAGAGAACCCTGAACATTTACAATTGCTCGAACAATGGTTATTAAGCTACAAGCCGGATGAACTGTTTGACGAAAATGGTAAGTTAATTGATGAACTTGCTGATTTGGCACCGAAGGGTGATCGACGTATGGGGGCCAACCCCCATGCAAATGGCGGTGTATTACTTAAAGCGCTACGCATGCCCAATTTTCGGGATTATGCAGTCGATATTGGACGACCTGCGACAGAAATTGCAGAAGCAACTCGTGTGATGGGTTATTTTCTTCGTGATATTATGCAAGCTAATCAGAACAGTCAGAATTTCCGGGTGATGGGTCCGGATGAAACAGCCTCCAATCGGCTTTCAGCTTTATTTGAGGTGACGGACAGGGCGTTTACTGCAAAAACAATTACTATTGATGATCACCTGTCAGCTAATGGCCGAGTGATGGAAGTACTTAGTGAGCATCAATGTCAAGGGTGGCTTGAAGGTTATTTGTTGACTGGCCGTCATGGTTTGTTTTCCTGCTATGAAGCTTTTATTCATATCGTTGATTCCATGTTTAACCAACATGCAAAATGGCTAAAAGTAACAAAAGAAATACCTTGGCGCAGGCCAATTGCATCACTTAATTATTTGTTGACCTCTCATGTTTGGCGGCAGGATCATAATGGTTTTAGTCACCAGGATCCAGGATTTATTGATCATGTCGTCAACAAAAAGTCAGATATTATTCAGGTGTTTTTACCACCAGATGCCAATACCCTGCTTTGGGTAACCGACCACTGTTTACGCAGTCGTGACAAAATCAATGTCATTGTTGCCGGTAAGCAGCCGGAATTACAATATTTGTCTATGGATGCTGCTATCAAACATTGTACGGCGGGTATCGGTATCTGGGAATGGGCCAGTAATGATCTACATTGTGAGCCAGATGTGATAATGGCTTGTGCGGGAGATGTGCCAACATTGGAAACATTAGCTGCGGCATCAATTTTGTATCAATATTTTCCAGATTTGAAAGTTCGTGTAGTCAATATTGTCAATCTGATGACTTTGCAACCTCGTAGCGAACACCCAGATGGTTTAAGCGATAGAGATTTCGACTCAATTTTCACACAGAACAAACCGATTATTTTTGCCTTTCATGGCTATCCATGGCTTATTCATCGCTTAACTTATCGTAGAACCAATCATCAAAATCTTCATGTTAGAGGTTACAAAGAAGAGGGAACAACGACAACGCCGTTTGATATGGTGGTTCTGAATGAACTTGATCGTTTTCATTTGGTCATTGATGTCATAGATAGAGTAGAAAAACTACAAATGACTGGAGCGCATGTCAAACAATCCATGCAAAATTTGTTAGTTGAACACAAGGAATACATTACCCGGTTTGGTGAAGATATGCCGGAAATACGTAATTGGGTTTGGCCAGAACAAAAATGAATCATTAACAGCTATCGACAAATCCTGCTCAGACGAGATTTGTATTTGGTCCACATAGCGTGGTGATTTCAAAAATATTACAAGTTTAGCTTTGTCAGGAGGGTTTATGGTTGTTAAATTCGAGAAAGAAGAAATAACAGGTCAAAATCACTTGGATGAAAGTGACCAGGATGACATTGACCCCAGTGATGATTTGATAAAATCATTTCTTTTGAGAAGTATAGAAGACGGAGGTTTTACTACAGCAAGTTTACAAGAGTTGGCACATTTAATAGGTGTTAACAATTCCAAGCTCATACATTCCGATATAGATTTGGTTCGCGCAATTCAAAAAGCAGTGAAACACCGTCCATGTTTTCGTTCTGAAAATCATGACTTTTGTAAAAATTCTAATTGTTTATGGCAATCAGAATGCAAAAAAATTATTGCAGAGTGGCTGCGATGAAAGATAACTATGAACCCAGTCGTCTTCAAGAACTGATAAAACAGGCAAAGTCACTCCCCCCAGTCACTGTCGCAGTCGTTGATGCGGGAGAAACACATGTTCTAAAAGGTGCGTTTGAAGCTGCGGATGCTGAATTGATAACGCCCGTTTTGGTTGGACGAAAGAAAGTTATTGATACAGTTTGTCAAAAATTAGGCTATTCAAATCATCATTTCACCATTATAGAAGCAAATTCTGAACAGGATGCAGCGCAAAAAGGGATTGAACTGGTGCAAGCAGGGGAAGCCCAAGCCTTGGCAAAAGGTTGGATACATACTGATGCATTAATGCGCCCTGTGTTGAAGCATTTGCGTACTGCCAGGCGAGTCAGTCATGTTTTTATTGCAGATTTGCCCAAGTATCATAAATTACTTTTTATTACAGATGCGGCAATTAATATTGAGCCAGATTTGTTGACTAAAGCTGCGATTGTACAAAATGCCGTTGATTTGGCAAGAATATTAGGTGTAGACCTGCCACGAGTTGCGGCGTTGTCAGCCGTAGAAGTTGTGAAGCCGGCTATCAGCTCAACTTGTGATGCTGCTTGTCTGAGTAAAATGGCTCAAAGGCGTCAAATTACCAATGCTATTGTTGATGGACCACTGGCCTTTGATAATGCCATTTCTAAACAAGCTGCCGAAATCAAGCAAATAGTAAGTGAAGTTTCTGGGGAAGCCG
>CAZGYJ010000012.1:11796-28745 GCA_964530345.1 uncultured Methylomonas sp. | reverse complement strand
ACAACAATATAACCATGTGGCACACATTCTGCTTTATTCATATTGCTGGATGTTCAGCCAAATTTTGGAACAGTCAGGACGATAAAAAGGAAAAACACGGAAATTGACAAGGGAAAGTCAACCAGCGCAACAGTCATACAGGAGTTGACAACCAAGGATTACCCCTCGCCAAGGACGGTTCTATTTTTTAAAAGGCGGCACAGTCCTCGCCGCCTTTTAATCAACCAATTCTGTCCATTTACAACGTTTTTTGATAATTGGCGCTGTTTTATAGTTACCAATTCCTTTTGCTATTAGTGCAATAACCCGGTCATCGGTATCATAACCAATATGTGCATCCAATGGGTTGGCCACCTTTCCCAGACCAAAAATATCGACTATATCCGCAACGTTAATAATAATATTGGTCACATCAATACATAACCTGGAATCCAGATATTTATCTTCAAATCCATCAGGAATGGTATAACTTAATAAATCATTCGGGTCACTGAAAGCAATAATTGATGTTTTTGCCAACATTCTTTGTGAATAATATTTTCCTCCAGGAGTACAAAACTCCTGTTTTTGTCCAATAAATTCTGGCAATTCCCGTCCCAGCTGTAACATAGGCAATTGATTTGACAACATGTAAATGGGTATATTTTGGTCTTTTAAAGCATCAATGACTTGCCGACTTTTTTTCAAATCCCCACTTTTTGCAATCATCGAAGAAATAAATTGCATCCCATCAATCACAATTCGACTCCCCAAACTATGTGAAACCAGCGCATAATTATCAAAACGAATTTGCTCAGGAGAAATTTCGTTAATTGAAGAACAAACATGGTGACCATCATCCGGTAAATCGCGCCAATCACCATGAGTCATCCAACAAAATGACTGGGTAAATGCGGTTAAAATATCCTTGCGGCTTTTACCTAAATAAATAATTGGATCAGGGCCGGTATCATTAGCAAACTGCTTCATCAGATTATTAATGTCAGTTCTTCTAAAAGCCGCTTCTCCCGAATTATCAAATGCTAGCAGGGCCTTTTCTTGTTTGGTAATTTCAGACCAGGTCAATTCATAAAACAATAATTCCTTGGTACGATCCTTGTTTAACATTCGGCTGACTCTTAAATTACCGAGTTTTTTTTCTGGATTTCTGGGGTTAATCAGGGTTATATTTTTTTTTCTTCTTGATTGAACAGTAAGACCCAATTCCTGCGCAAGTTTCTCTGCAAATTCAGCGGCATATCCGGGCATATGATCACCTACTCCATGCACCATCAACACTTTGGTTTCTCCTTCCGAACTATCCAATGCATGAGCGATTCCTAGAAAAGATTCACCTCGCACTTCACAAATCCGAACATCCTCAGTTTCGGTTTTTTCAAGCACCGCCTCTGCAATCCCTTTACCAAAGCTGGCACAACCGGAGACAACCAAACTTAATATTAATACAATAAAATTTTTAACCATTGCTGTTATTTAGTTTGCGACTTACTCTGTAGAAATTTCTCGAATTTTACCATCACCAAAGAATTTACAAAAATATCCCTGCCAAACTCATTTCCTTTTAAAGATTAGCAATTGTTTGTGTGTGTTATCCATCAATTTCAAGGTGTTTTGATCAATCAAATAAAAAGCAACATTTTCCAGAAGCCTTAAAAAAACACCTTCCGCGTGCATCGCAATGTTGCCGCTAGATTGACAATATTTCTTGGTTTTAAGAATTGATTGAATAAGCAACTTTTTTTCCTTGATTTTATAACCAGCAGAAAATGCGTTACACCCTGAAAAACCATTTATATGCTGATTTTCAAGAAAAACAATATTGATTCGTTCAATTTCAAAATTATTGACCCAGCCACTTTCAAACCAGTATCGGTCAAGTTGCCAGGTTGGGCCAATTAAAGCCACTGGCAAGTCAAAATCACGCTTCTGATTTTTTTGGCTCGGGTTCTTTGAAAATCCAGAGCTAGTACATCCTATTATTAAAAACAAACAACAAATTGCAAATGCTCTTAGTTTGGAATTAAAAATGCAGTGGTTCATTTTTAGTATGTTGTTTTTCAATACCCGAATTCTAAAATTAACTTCTTTAACTGATGAAGAGCCTTGCCACGATGACTAAGCTGATTTTTAATTTCCGCAGGTAATTCCGCAGAAGCACATTGCTTTTCAGGAACCCAAAACACTGGATCATAACCAAAACCATGTTCACCTGCGGGTTCTGACAAGATTCTCCCTTCCCAAACACCTTGAGCAATGAGAGGCAAAGGGTCTTCAGCATGTCGCAAAAAAACAATAATACAAATAAACCGGGCAGTTTTTGCTTGTTCCGGAAAATTTTTTAACTCCTCTAACAATTGCTGCAGATTGTCTTCGTCCGATGAGCCAATTCCCGCATAACGAGCAGAAATAACACCCGGCGCTCCATTTAACACATCTACAACCAGACCAGAATCGTCAGCAATAGCCGGCATATTACAATATTCAGCTGCATTTCGGGCTTTGATGATGGCATTCTCAACAAAAGTTGACCCTGTTTCCTCGACTTCCGGAACATCAAAATCTGATTGGGGTGCTATCAAATAATGCCTCAGGATGGTTTGAATTTCCTTTATTTTTCCAGGATTACTACTGGCTAAAACAATTTTTCGGCTATTTTCAATCATCATTTTTTCTAGGAGGCTGTTGGGCTAAGAGGTTGGTAGCGAGGCAAGCGGGAAATTGAGCCGTTTTGTTCTTTTTGAGACGCATAGTGACGCGACGCAACAAAAAAGACCGGAAACAAGAGCCAATCTCCCATTGCCGCTGTTGAATCGTCCTTAATCTGGCAGCCTTCTAGCGTGCAGCAATAGCTTCCCTTTGCTTTTTCAGCAGTGATTCAATCCCGGAATCTGCCAAATCCAGCATAGCATTCAATTCATCTCTTCGAAACGCATGCCCTTCTGCTGTCCCTTGAATTTCTATAAAAGCTCCCGCATCATTCATCACCACATTCATATCTGTTTCTGCTGAACTGTCTTCAAGATAATCCAAATCCAATACTGGAACCCCTTGATAAATACCCACCGAGACAGAAGCAACCTGACCATGCAATGGATTTTTTTTAATAACCCGGTCTTTCAACATTTTATCAACTGCTAAAGACAACGCTACGAAGCCACCAGTAATTGAAGCGGTTCGGGTACCACCATCGGCTTGTAAAACATCACAATCCAAAGTTATGGTATTTTCCCCCAGCGCTTGTAAGTCAACGGCAGCTCTTAAAGAACGACCAATTAAACGCTGAATTTCCAAAGTCCTTCCTCCCTGCTTACCACGACTGGCTTCACGCCCCATTCGGTCATGTGTCGAACGAGGCAACATACCGTATTCCGCAGTCACCCAGCCTTCTCCTTTACCCTTAAGAAACCGGGGCACCTTCTGTTCCACACTGGCAGTACAAAGCACCCGGGTATCACCGAACTCCACCAATACAGACCCTTCAGCATGGCGGGTGTAATCACATGTAAATTTTATTTCTCGAAGCTGATCAGGGCTACGTCCACTTGGTCTCATTAAAAATTCCTACTGAATCAAAAGAGCCACAGTATACCTGAACACATTGAGATTCTGGAAAAATAGGCAATTGGTTGTACCCAAAACCGATTAATCGATTTTTTTTAACGAATTTAAGCAACCTAGAAAGCTGTCGGATTAAGGAAGATCTACTACGACAATGAGAAATTGGCTAAATAGTTACTAATTAGTGGCATTAAAACTTATAGAGGTAAAATACACTCAATAATCATTGCCTATTAATTATCTCATGCTTGAAATCAACCAATTACCAGTATTAAATGACAATTACATCTATTTGATCCATGATCCTGAATCAGGAGAAACAGCTGTTGTCGACCCGGCCCTTGCCAATCCTGTCCTTGATGAGCTTGCCAATAAAAACTGGCACTTGACCTATATATTCAACACCCATCATCATTGGGATCATGTTGGAGGAAATCTAGAATTAAAGCAAAAAACAGGGTGTCAAATTATAGCTTCAAAAAGTGACAAAAACCGAATTCCCGGCATTGATCTAACGGTTCAGGAGAATGACAGAATTATGTTAGGTAACCATCTGGTGGTTATTTTTGAAACACCCGGCCATACCAGCGGCCATATTGTTTATTTTTTTCCTGAAGATAAACTGCTGTTTTGTGGTGACACATTATTTGTCATGGGTTGTGGACGATTGTTTGAAGGAACACCGGAACAAATGTGGCAATCCCTTGAAAAACTAAAAAAACTACCGGACTCAACAAAAATCTATTGTACGCATGAATATACCCAAACTAATGCCAGATTTGCACTGACTATTGAACCAGAAAATCAAGCATTGATTGCTAAAGCTCATCAGGTAGATGAATTGCGTGCGCAAGACTTGCCAACTGTGCCTTCGACCATTGCCGAAGAATTGCTCACAAATCCATTTTTAAGGACTGATAGCCCTGATCTGCAATCAACGATTAATATGCAAGGAGCATCTTTAGTCGAAATATTTGCAGAAATCCGAAGGCGAAAAGACAGCTTTTAAATGCTATTTGAAGTTATGATGGGGGCCGAATACAGCCGCTATGGTTAATTCATTTTTTGCCAACGGTTTAATTATTTTCAATGCATCCCAGATCATGCGTATAGCTTTTGGAATATTTCTGACACTTTCCTTAATCAGGCTTTTCGCACCAAATAAAGCTACCGCAACAAAATGCTTGATCAGGATTTTTTGATCTTTATTAAGTCCAGCAAGAATTGAAATTGGTTCAATGGCATGATCCCCGCCTTGTTTGATATATTGAAAAACTGCATTTTTCAATAAATCATTTGACATCACTCCATACAAAGCATTAGCAAGAATATTCACATTGGCATTGGCATGGCGTCTATCTTTATAATACATCCTGACTTTTTTATGAATCAGTTCAGAATCCGAAAAATCAGGCATTTTCAACAAATGCGAACCCAGAATTTTAACATCAGAGAAAATTGCGGTAATACCGCCTCCTGTTAAGGGGTGACGCATATTTAAAGCATCACCTAACAACACCGCACCTTCTTTCAATACCGGTCGCGCAGCCATATAATGATTAGGCATGACTTTGAAATTTTCCTCAGCGACCGCCTCGGAAAAATGTTTTTTCATACCTTCTGGCATATAAGGTTCAACATTATTTTTTAAATGTTCCTTTATGGCAGGTCGTTTTGGCGCCTTATCCCCTGGGAAATCAATCAATAATCTGACCTCAGTGCTGGAGATTGGGTAACAAAGAAACGGAGTGGGACCAGATAAAAATACGTGACCATGATTAGGATACGGCAGTGGACAATCTTTCAGAATTAAACCAATGAAAAACGATGTTACACGTTTCTCATTTTTACTCAATTTTTTTCGAAAATGTGAGAAAAAACCATCACTGGTAATCGTTAATTTGGCTTGAACTTCACTGATTTGACCTGTTACTTTATCTTTGAATTTAACACCCTGAATGACTCCATTCTGGTTTTCAATCAAGCCAGTTGCAATCCCTTCCAGCTTGGTGACTGAAGAGTTCTTTAATGCACTTGCTCTGAGTTGCTGTAGAAAACGACCATTATGCAAACCGACTCCATGAAACTGTGTCCTGTGATCTTTATTATAGGGGATGCTGAACTGTTGCTGATCCTGAAGCAAAGCATAACCATGAATATCCTGACCGTCGAAGCCTTCAAGCAAATGTCCCAACCCCATTTCTGACAAAGTTTCAACAGCGCCAGGCTGTAATAGCTCGCCTACAATCCTGTTCTTCTCGGAAAATCCTCTGTCTATCAAGGCAATTTTAATGCCCTTGGGCGCCAGATAAGCAGCAATCGTTGCCCCAGCCATACCAGCACCAATTACACAAATATCAAATTGTTCTTTCATAATTTTGCCCATCTCTTTTCTCTTTGCTTTCCTACCTTCATATAAACCAAAGTCCATAATTTTCCATAGCTTACAGTACAGTCTTTATAAAACAATTGATTAAACAACGGATTCTAACATAGAAATAACTTGTAATACCGATTCAATGCCCAAATGGGAAAAGTATTTCTATAGGCACTGTAGGTAATCATGCAATTATAATTAAACACTCCGGAAATATTTTCCTGTGGCCAGTCACCGATTTGTGTTTGCCTTTCCAGCAACAATTGAATACCACGATCAACCAAGGTTCTATCTTTATATTCACACGCCATCAATGCCAAAAGTGCCCAGGCCGTATTAACTACTTGAGATTTTTCTGCTTCTGTATAAACCATATCTGCGCAGGACTGATATGTTTCCCCCCAACCGCCGTCTGACTTTTGCTTTGAACATAAAAACACACATGCTTTTTCAATACAATGGTTCAAAAGTTCAGAAACATAGATTTTATTACTTCTCGCCTTGCTTAACACTTCTACAGCAAACCAGGTGGCATAAGTAAAACAGACCCCCCAGCCACCATACCATGAGCCATCCGCCTTTTGTTGTTTAATTACAAAATTAATGCCTTGGTTAATAGCAGATTGTATTTGCCGGGCTTTATAATCAGGAAAATCCCGCTGGAATTCAATCAAACTCAAAATACAGGCCGAACTACACTCAGTCCAGGAATAATCAATCATAATATCAGCAAAAATTTCTGAAGGATTGATTTTTTCCAGCCATTTTGGAGCACGGGATAATTCGTAAGTTGCCCAACCGCCATCCTGGTTCTGATAAGAAAGTATCACATCAACGGCAAGCTTGATTCTGTCTTCAGATATTTTAGCCTTCACTAACCCCGAATGATGGCATGCTAAAGTGGAACTCAGTCCTTCGGCTGTACAATCAGCCACCGGCCATCCTTGTTCTGCCGTGGAAAACGGCCAGCTTCCAATCATTGGATGCCTGAAATACTGTTCATGGGTTTCATGTTGTTTCAGAATCTGGGACTCATCAATGAATTGATATGCTTTTTTTATTGTCGGGCCAAACAATTGACCCAGATCACTTTCCAGAAATGCCCGGGTTGTAAAAGCGACATCCCAAAGTTGGGAGCCATTATAGCCAGTCATTTTCATACCATCTTCAGCAACCCAAAGATAATCATACCAACGTTTTACGTGTTGTTGAAATTGTTCGGATTGCCGTCCAAGTGCATGCCAGACACAAATGGAATTAATCGCTTGGCTGACCGGTCCTATATCCAAATATTCAGTTTGCAAATCTTCGGCATGAATATAGTTCAAAATAAATTGTAAAGCTTTTTTTCTTAACCAAGGTAAATGAATTTTTTCATAGCCGTTGGTAAAGAAATTCATCCATTTCAATATTGGCGACTGAACAGTGTAAATATCCTTGTCACAAACCACATTGCGCTGTTTCGGCCAGTCAATCCCGGCAAAATTTTCAACATAAATTTCTTTACGTAAGGAGAGAATCAAATCATTTTCAGGCGCTTTAATCCGGTGCGCATAGCAATAAGCCATCGGTAAATAAACCATCCTTGAGTGGCACCAATAACGCGAAGGATGCACCGGCAACCATTCTGGTAATAACCACATTTCCGGAAACAGACTGTTAAATCCCGACCAGTCATACAAATTCATGACGGCTAAGTAAAACTTACCCCAAGATGGAATTCCTACCGCCCCGCCGTTTTCCATAATCCAGTTTCTTGCTTTGATCATCTGCGGATCGTCAGATTTTACCCCCAATATTCTTAACGAAACATATTGCATCACGGTTCCAAACATAGTGGAGTCGCCTTCAATATGCATCCCCCATCCACCGTCAGAATTCTGATGATTATTGATATAAATTTTTATCAAAGCCTTGTGAGGTTCTGGAAACCCAGTCCCTGTAATATAAGATGCGATAAGCAAACCAGGCAGAAGAAACATTGGACCAGCATAATCACCAGGCCAATGACCTTCTTCACTTTGTAAGCTAGAGAAATAATTGATGCCATCGATGATTGAATCAACTACCCGCTGATCTTTACTGTCGACCTGGTTGGGTCTGTCTCCGGTGAATGGCTTGAATTTCTTATTGACCCATTGATTTCTTAAAACCTTATCAGCAGAATTAGGATTCTTCTGACTATCAAAATTAAAGTCTTCAGAAAATTGTTGTATTTGGCTTGGGGAAATCTTTGAACTATTTTCCAAATGCCGATCTAAATCATTCGAATCGGGTTGGTACGCCCAAATATGTCTACCCTTATTAGTCAGTAACTGCCAATCTTTCCAGCTGTGTTTTATTTCTAACATACTCTGACAGTTGTTTTTAATAGCTTCACTTGTCGTTTTTTTACAAACCGCAACATAATAACGTCATCATTTTACAACATTTTTTATTAAAACACCCGTATTTTGCGTTTTTACAACACAAATTTAACGCAAAAAAAACACCTGAAACCTTCTTTAAACATATAATTTTACAATAATTAAGTTGATTTTTTAAAGATTGCCCCATATACTTAGCAGCATGAAGAAAATATTTTTTGTTGTTTTTTGCCTACTATTTACAAATCTAAGTTTTGCAACTGCTTTGGATTCTGCATTGCAAAAAATAGAATCAAAATGGGAACTGGCAGAACACAACTACCCAGAAAATCAACGCAAACAAGAATTTAACAGCTTATTGGATCAAGCGCGGAATCTGGCTGCACAATTTCCCAACAAAGCCGAGCCTTTGATTTTGCAAGCCTGTATCATTTTAACGCGCGCAAAAATCGAAAGCTCTTTTAATGCGTTAAATTCTGTTAGAAAGGCTAAAAATTTGCTTGAGCAAGCGATTGCAATCAATCCCAAAGCCGACAGGGGATCGGCTTTCGTTACGCTTGGCGTTCTTTATTACAAAGTACCTGGCTGGCCAATTGCTTTTGGAGACAACAACAAAGCTGAAACTATGCTAAAAAGAGCATTATCAATAAACCCCAAGGGCATCGATAGCAATTATTACTATGCCGAATACTTGCTTTCACAAAACAAATCAGAACAAGCCGCTCGTTATTTAGCAAAAGCGGTCATGGCTCCACTTCACAAACCAGAACTTTTCTCTCGAGATATCAAAGCAAAAGCTAAAAAAGCATTAAAAGATATTTCCACACTGCTTGCCTCTAACGGCAGCGCAAATTCTCTTTAAAAATTCTTCAGATTTTAGAGGTGTTAGCGTTAAAATGACGCCTCTTTCTCATTCGTTCAAAAAAATAAATCAATGGCTCAAAACAGCCCAAGCCCACTTAAAATAGTCTTTGTTGCCGATGTTATCGATGGCGAAAAATCGGGAGGGGTAATTTCGGCAAGACGATTGACAGATTATTTAAAAAACCGGCACGATCTCAAAATCATAAGCACCGGCAAAAAAGAGCCTCAAAAAATTGTACTAAAACAATTTTACCTGCCTTTTGCAAAAAAACAGATGCTTGAAATGGGGTTTTTGTTTGCTTGGCCCAACAAAAAAATTCTAATCGACAACTTTAAGAATGCTGATATTATCCACATCCAGTTTCCTTTCTTATTGGGCTATCAAGCGTTAAAAATTGCTAAATCAATGAACAAACCCGTGGTACTGGGCTTCCATGTACAACCGGAAAATCTAATCTGGAACGTAGGCATAAAATCTGAATGGCTTACATCATGGCTGTACAAGTTCTTTGTAAAAAGCTTTTATAACAAAGCCAACACTGTCATTTCACCTAGCCCCATGGGCAAAGCCATGCTAGAAAAATTTGGCATTACTGCACCTGTAAATATCATTTCTAACGGTTTACCCACACAATTTCAGCCTCAAAGCTTCTCACGTGATCGCAAATATAATGATAAATTCATTATTCTGATGGTCGGTAGACTAGCCAAAGAAAAGCGGCATAATCTAGTTATCGAGGCAATTAAACGATGCAAATATGCCAATCAAATCCAACTTATTGCCACCGGCAAAGGGCCGTTGCTTGATGAACTCAAAACACTTGGAAAAGAGCTACCAAATCCCGCTGAATTCACTTATGTTAGCCAGGAACAATTACTCAGGTTTTTTAACACTGCCGACCTGTTCATTCATGCCTCAGAAATTGAATTGGAAGGTATGGCTGTAATGGAAGCCATTGGCTGTGGTTTACCTGCATTAATCGCTAATGCCAACCATAGCGCATCCACACAATTCGCGTTAAATGAAAAATTCTTGTTTAATTCCGAGGATGCAGATGACCTGGCTTTAAAAATCAACTACTGGTTTGAGAACCGCGATGAGCTAACTGATTCAAAACAGCAATATTTGGAAAAAGCCAAACAATATTCTTTTGAAGAATGTATGCAACAAACTGAGAATTTATACCGCCAAATTATTAAAAATTCTACGCTTTCCCCATAAACTTCCCGGTTCCGGTATTAATTTTAATCACCTCACCTTGATCGATATACTCAGGAACCTGAACTTCCAGCCCTGTTGTTAGCTTCGCCGGCTTGGTTCTTGCCGTGGCACTGGCGCCTTTGATGCCAGGAGCTGTTTCAATAATCTCCAAAGCAACCGAAGAAGGTAATTCCAGAGCCAAAGGAGCATTGTCTATCAGCAACATAATTAATCCCTCAAATCCTTCAGTTAAATAACCTACCTGCCCTTCAAGATCCTCAGCATCCAAAGCATATTGTTCAAAATTTTCCATATTCATAAAATAGTAGGCATCACCATCCTGATATGAATATTGCACAGATACCCGCTCACAATCAGCTTCTTTCAGAAAATCGTCACCTTTAAATGTCTCATCCAGTTTTTGCTTGGTTTTCAAATGGGCAAACCGGACTTTGTACAGTGTAGAAGCTCCTCGAGAAGTTGGATTTCTGATTTCTATTTTTTTTACTGCGTAAGGTTCGCTATTGATCTCAACAGCTACATTTAATTTTAATTCACTCGCTTTTGGCAAAATAATTCCTCGAGTTATTTTTTCTTGATATAAAAAACCTGCTTTTCTGACTCTTTAATAAAATGAACAATCTTATGTCCAGATTGATCTGAGTAGACACCAAAATCGAGATGCGCAGCAGGATCAGTTGCAATAACTTTAACGATATCGCCACTTTCCATCGCCATCAACATTTTCTTCAATCTCAGCAATGGCAAAGGACAATTAAGTCCGCTGGCATCAACCTCAAAATCAAATTCAGTCATTTTTACTTAACTATTTTCTAAACTTTCTAATTGAACACTTATAATATACTTCGTGCGGTACAACTGCGAATTTCTAACAACTGAGTATTTGCCGATAGCTGCGTTACTAAAACAGTTGCGTAGCTTGCTATGCGCCTGTTTTAGCGCCTTGCTCTCGACAATAATCAATTTGCAATAAATTCCGCATCCGAGACCGGCGCGAAGCATAGAGTATATCATTAACCCAATTTTCCGAACATCACTGTTAAACATGGAGTATTTTCCACTCTTTTTAAAATTAAAAAACCAGCCCTGCCTGATAGTCGGAGCTGGTAATATTGCGGCGAGAAAAATCGAATTACTGGCTAGAGCGCAAGCAAAAATTACTGTTATTACAGAATATATTGGCAAAGAAGTTGCCAATATGGAAAGCTTGCATCAATTAACAATTATAGAAAAATCTTTCGATGCAACTGATTTAGATTTAAATACATTCAGGCTCATTGTTGCTGCTACAAGTATTCAGTCGATTAATGAAAAAATTGCAGATGCGGCAAATCAACACAATATTCCCGTCAATGTTGTCGATAACCCACAGTTATGCAGTTTTATTTTTCCTGCCATTATTGACCGCTCTCCAGTCATTGCCGCAATTTCATCCGGCGGCGCTTCGCCAGTATTGGCCCGTTTACTCAGAGCCAAAATAGAAAGCCTAATCCCTCCAGCCTTTGGTCATTTGGCAGAATTGGCCGAAAAATACCGTCAGACAGTGAAAGAATTTATCTCCAATCCATCTCAGCGCCGTATTTTCTGGGAAAACACTTTACAAGGACCAATTGCAGAATTGGTTTTTTCGGGAGAAACTGATAAGGCTGAACAGCAATTAATCAATACTTTACAAAACAGAACCCCTAATAATAACCATTGTGGTGAAGTTTATTTGGTTGGAGCGGGTCCTGGAGATCCAGATTTACTGACTTTTCGAGCATTGCGGTTAATGCAACAAGCTGATGTCGTGGTTTATGACCGACTGGTTTCTCCCGAAGTCCTTGACTTGAGCAGACGGGATTCTGAAAAAATTTATGCCGGAAAAAAACGCAATGATCACACTCTCCCCCAGGAATCGATAAATCAGTTATTAGTCCGTCTTGCTCAGGAAGGTAAACGTGTCGTTCGTCTGAAAGGCGGAGACCCTTTTATCTTTGGCCGGGGCGGTGAAGAAATAGAAACACTGATGTCATTGGGCATCAATTTTCAGGTTGTTCCTGGTATCACTGCTGCCTCGGGCTGCGCTACCTATGCTGGTATCCCGCTTACTCATCGGGATCATGCCCAATCTTGCACCTTTGTCACTGGTCATTTAAAAGATGGTAATATCAATTTAGACTGGAAACAACTAGCCAAGCCCAACCAAACCATCGTCATCTACATGGGCTTAGTTGGTTTAAGCAGTATCTGTAACGCACTCATTGAGCACGGTTGTGACCCGGATCTACCTGTCGCTTTAATTCAGCAAGGCACAACAGCTCATCAGCGGGTAATAACGGGCACATTAACTTCTTTACCAGAACAAATCGCAAAGATGAAAATAGACCCACCAACATTGATCATTGTCGGATCAGTGGTTACACTTCATAATAAACTTGCCTGGTTCAGAAAACCGCACACCGACTAAATTTTACTGCCTATGTCTTTTTTTAAAGTTCTGATAGCTCTTGGCTACCTTTTTTTATTATCAGCTTGTGACAACACCCCCAAACCAGAAAAAACTGTTAATTTAGCCCCTGAAGGACTTTTTTCAGCAGCCCTATCAAAACAATATGCACTTATTAGCACCTCTAAAAGTAATGCAGAACTGTGGCAATTAAAACCAAAAAAACTTCTCCATACCTGGCAACATACCGATGAAAATAATGGCATTATTGCACTGGACATTTCTGATAACGAGCAATACGCAATCACCGCTGAACGCAATTCCATTGCATGGTGGCGCATTTCAGATGGAAAACTGCTGACTATTTGGAGCTTGCCTGGCATTACACATGTCAGTCTGTCTGCAACAGGTGATTTTGCCCTGATTGGTCTTCATGATGAAAAAGCCATCTATTTTGCCCTACAATACGGAAAAACTCTTTATGCCTTCCCCCACCAGGATATCATCACAACAACAGCATTATCCGCTAATGGCAAATATGCACTAACAGGATCAAATGATGGTGAAGCAAAACTATGGGAGCTTTCGGCTGGTAAATTAACTCATTCTTGGAAAAACCCTACAAAGCTATCGGTCGCTGCCTTGTCAGCAGATGGAAAATACGCCTTAACCAATGCAGCATTGGGTTTAACCCAAATCTGGAACACCCAAAAAGGTAAACTTTCCAAACAAATTGGACCAAAACTAATGACCTTAACCTCGGCAAAATTCAGCAAAAATAGTAAATATCTAATTACCGCAAGAACCGCCCAAAGAATTGACTTATGGCGAGTCAAGACCGGAAAAAATATCAAACATTGGCGACTTGTTACTGGTGAGGAATGGCCGTCGGCAGCAACAATTCTCGCTCTGTCATTCACCAGCAACGAAAAGAAATTTTATAGTATAACTTCTAAAGGCATTCTACAACGCTGGAGAAAATAACATAAAGCTTTGATTTTATAAAAAATAGCTATAAATATATTTAACTATTTCATTAATTTTACAAATCAACAGAATTAATATTGGCATATTGCAATATTACCATTCCCTAAATTCAGTAATTATTAAGCTATTTCATTGATAATAGACTTAACGTTTGATGAAATTAAATCTTAAAAGGTGTTGATTAATTTTTCTAAATTGCCTATCCTTTGACGGTTTGAATTTTTCATCCAACGAATAACAACGAAAAACTTTTTTCACAAAGAGAGGTCAACATGAAAAAATCATTAGGAGTAATCACAAGCGCCGCACTATTAGCATTAAGCAGTCAAGCATTCTCGGCTGGTAATGTAGTACCAGAAAAAATCTGGGTTGGCGGTAAAGTATATGATCGCGCATTTGGTCGTGGTTGTGGCGCATGTCATGACATTTCATCAAACCCTAACCTGTTTGAGAGCGTTAAGGTATTGTCAAAGGAAGAATTTATCAATGTCTTGAAGAACGGTAGAAATGGCATGCCTAAAGCGGTCGCTGCCATCATGGCTGTTGGGCCTGTTAAAAAAGCCGGCTATTCTGAAGACGAAGCTTTAGAAGCAGTTTACGAATATGTTAAAGGACGTGCTGATGGTAGCGTCCCTGAAGGTAAACTGAAAAAAGCCAAATAAGCTTTCCCGGCTACTTAAAAAAAACCGCTTCTCAAGAAGCGGTTTTTTTGTCTTTTTACTTATCACCAGAAAAATTTATTTTAGATCAACTAGGCTGACTTATAGGAAGGAAGTGTATTGGAATCTTTAATCCAATGTCTTACCTGATTTACATCAGGCAAAGGAATTGAAGCCGGGATACAGTGTTCACGTTGATTTACTGTTCGCATTTTTTCAGTAAGTTCCTCGGCATCAGCATTTGCAAGATCTTGTACTGACACTATTCCGCTGACTTCCATAAGCTCGGCATATTGTCCATCAACGTCAGGAACTCTCATTAAATCTGCCCTAATCACCCACTGTTTCACAACAGGCTCAACGACCTCACTCACTTTTACAACTTGTTGAAAGCCCGAATCTGTTGAACACTTATCTAGAAGGTCTGTCGTTGTCTTAATACCAATACTCCGTAGAAAGTTTCCGATACTTTTTCCAATTCCTTCAATTTTCTCTATTTGATGAGAAATTACTGGAGCTTTAGTCACTGGTTCAGCAATTTCACCCCCGGCTACTGCTCCTGCAGAAGAAAAGTTATTGACAGAGGATGAACCTTCAGAACCAGCGCCTTCAAAAGCTGCTTCATTTTGTCCTTCACAACCTAATCCTCTCAGCAGCCAGCCTATTATAAAACCAATAACTGCGGCAATAATCAAACAAATAATGATTTGTGTAATTAAATATCCCATTATTATTCCCCCTCACTTATATATTTGAATTCTATACGACGATTAAGCGCCTGACCTTTTCTGGAACTATTTTCAGACAAAGGATTTGCTTCACCATATCCTCTTGCTTTAATCTTGTCAGGCCGCAAACCTTTCCTGATCAATTTTTGTACAACAGCTTCAGCCCTTTTTTGGCTTAATTTTTTGTTATATCCCTCACTGCCTCGAGCATCAGTATAACCCGCCACCTCAATAATGGAATCCGGACATGAATTTGAAAACTCGACAACTTTTTCTAATATATTCTGTTCTTGCTTTCTTGGATCAGCACTATCGGTAGCAAAATAGATTTTTTCTCCGGCCAACGATTCTTTAAATGCTTTAGCACATGACAGACCTCTATCAGGAACAACTGGATCAGGATGGACTTCTTCAATAGCCAATTGCGGCACATTCAACTCATAATCAATTTCGAAATTTGCAGGCAACATTATTGGTAATTCCTTTTCTATATTCGCCTTTACAGCTTCATTAAGAACGTTACCAGACAACTCAATTTTTGTACCCGAAATATTTGCAGCACCATCTTTGAAATATGCAAGTCCAGAAATTGCAGCTTTTGCGGCTTGCAGCCAACCATCTGGCGCTCCTGCACCTACTTGTAATTGATCAATAATTTGGTCTTCACCAAATTTCTGTTTCGCCAGTTGCAATAATGATTGACGCTGCTCTTCATCAGGCACCCAACCACTTAGAACAACCCCAGCTTTAGTTTTAGTAAATTGATTTTCATAGGGACTTTGAACAACTGGCTCGGGTTCAGGTTTTTGCTCTGGTTTTATTTCCTGCTGACGCGGTTCTAATATAGATTCAACATTAGCTTGAGCAACAGTCATTTGATTGTCCACACTGACAACCCCCGTCACTGCTTTTGCCATTTCTTCAGCTTTTGTTCGCAACTTTTCTGAAGGCGCAATACCTGTAAGTACAACATTTCGCCCATCGACACTAACTTTCACCCAATCAGTAGATCCAGATGACAAAACACTGACTGCACGCTCCTGTATATCCGTCTGTATTTCCGAAGTGTGCTTGCGAATGCAGAGAAAAATCAATAATGCTAAAGCAATTAAACCTAGCAATAAAATGACAGCTCGACTCATACCCCCCCCTATATTTATTGTTAATTTTTTTTGTAACTACTTAGCGTATTTATAGATTCAATATCAGTAACTTATTCCTGAAGACGCCGTAAATACGTCCGTGTAGGCTTGATTGTGTCATCCATGACACGTACACTTCTTATACAAGTTACTGAAATTGAATAATTATGGTTAATTTGGACATACTGAATAGTTACATAATATCAATGTAAAATCCATTTAACTTCAATGGCATTAAACGCCTTTTGACACTCCATTTCAATTGTTTTTTCCTTAAGAGTCAAACTTTACCAGGAAAAACCAACTGTTTTGTATATTCCATTCTGCAAAGTAGCAAAGTAATTTGTCAATATAAATTCACTTATTATAATGGTTCAGAATTATTTCTTTTCTTCAGGGAAAAATCAACAAAGAGGGTTAAAAAATGGGGACATTATTTTGGATTCTAGTAGGTGCGTTTATTGGTTGGAATTTTCCACAGCCATGGTGGGCACGATATATGCAGGAAAAAATAGTTTCAATGTTGAGGGAAAAAATAAAAGATTAAATTCCTCTAGTCAGTTACTCTTTCTATAAAATAAGGCTTTGTACGAATCATCATAAGGGCCGTACAAAGCA
>CAZGYJ010000012.1:0-11696 GCA_964530345.1 uncultured Methylomonas sp. | reverse complement strand
CAATCCAATACATATAAAATTACTTGGTAACTGTATAAAAAAACGAACACCAAGCAACTGAGTTGAGATTTTTTTTGAAAAATGCAAAATACTGTTAAGCTTCTAGCTTCAAATAATAAATTAACTCTTATAGCCTCTGATTCTTCATCAACATTTGATGCAAACAAAATTTAAAACAATTGGCATCCTTGGAAAACCGAGTGACCCCGATATTGCCGACACTCTGACTGTTCTTTACCACTTTCTCAGCAAGAAACATACGGTGTTGATTGATAGTCACAGCGCACACTTTATTACTGAAGCCAAATCAAGCGACATTGAAGATTTTGGCCAATATTGTAACCTAGTGATTGCTGTTGGTGGTGACGGCACATTTTTAGCCGCTGCACGAGCAATTGCTGGCTTTGATATTCCTTTAATTGGTATAAATTTAGGGAGATTGGGATTTTTGGTTGATATATCCCCAAATGATATGGTAGAAAAATTAACGGCTATCCTTAGCGGGGAATATGATCAGGAACAGCGTTATTTACTACACGCGCGAATCATACGAAAAAATAAAGTCTTCCATGAAGAAATGGCTGTCAACGAGGTTGTAGTGCATCGTTGGGTAACGCCTAGCATGATTGAAATTACCACCAAAATAAACGGCGTCTTTCTAAATACCCAACGCTCTGATGGCTTGATTATTTCGACACCTACTGGGTCAACTGCATATGCACTTTCTGCAGGTGGCCCTATTTTACATCCGGCATTACATGCGCTGGTTCTTGTGCCTTTAAACCCACATACTTTTTCTAATCGTCCAATCGTTATTGAAGATAATGCCGAAATTGAAATCACTTTTTCTCAAACAAGCGAAATCAATGCCCTGGTGACCTGCGACCACCTTGAAATCCCTGAAGTGGTGATCACTGATAAAATAGTCATCAAAAAAGTCCCCAAGCCCATTACCATTTTACATCCAAAGGGACATGACTTTTTTAATACATTACGTAATAAACTCAATTGGAGTAGTGGCTATAACACCTAACTATGTTACAAAATCTCAGCATTACTGATCTGGCTGTTGTCAAAAGACTGGATTTAAACCTTGAAAAAGGTTTGTCTGTATTGACGGGGGAAACAGGGGCCGGGAAATCTATCCTGCTTACCGCTTTAGGTCTAGCATTAGGCGATCGCGCTGATTCCAGTTTTATCAGACCTGGTAGCAAACGCGCTGAAGTCAATCTTGAATTTGATCTATCTGATACAAAACCAGCCCGCAACTGGTTACGGGAAAACGAACTGGATGATGGTGAATTATGCCTGATTCGCAGAGTTATTACCCAGGACGGGCGCTCCAAAGCCTTTATTAATGGCAGCCCAGTGAATCTACAAACGTTACAGTCATTCACTGAAAAACTGGTTGAAATCCATGGTCAACACGCGCATTTAACGCTTTTAAACCCTGAAGAACAACGTCGTTTTGTCGATGAAACAGCCGGGAACCAACAAAACATAAAACAACTCAATATCATTTTCGAGCAATGGCAACAATCTAATAAGGAGTTGGAGCATTTAAACCGTGCAGCAATTGACCAGACGGAACGAGAAGAACTGCTAAAATTTCAAATTCAGGAACTAGAACAACTAGACCTGGCGCATTACAATTATACTGCGCTATCTGAAGAACATGCGACGCAGGCTAATCTTGAACAAATCCTAAATAAAGGCCAGGAACAACTGGAGCGACTTTATGAAAGCGAACAACTATCTGCTAACCAAATTCTGTCTCAGGCAGTTAGTGAACTCGATGAAATTTCAAAATATGCTCCTGAAATTAGTGAAATTAATTCGCAACTAGCCGAGGCACAAATTCAGATTGAAGAAGCCTCTTTGCAGCTTCGCCGTTATCTGGAATCAACTGAACTTAACCCCGGACGACTGCAGTCTCTTGAAGACCAATTAAGTATCATCCATGCTATCAGCCGAAAACATCATATTGACCCAGAAAACCTCCCTGAACTTGCAATTAATTTACAAAAAGAGCTGGAGAGTGTCACTCACAGTAGCGAACGCATTGACAAACTGCGAAAAACAATTCAACAGTTAGAAAATAAATATTATCAGTTAAGCAAGAAAATTTCGGACAAGAGACAAGCCGCCGCTCTTAGCAGCCAAAAAAAAATATCCGATATCATTCACGAACTAGGGATGCCTCAAGGTAAATTTATCATCAATATCAAGCCTTTGCTTACCTCACCCCCTCGACTTAACGGTTTGGACAAGATTGAATTTTTAGTTAGCGCTAATCCAGGATTACCTCCCAGACCACTGGCCAAAGTAGCATCAGGTGGGGAATTATCACGTATCAGCCTGGCAGTTCAAGTCTCAACAAGCCACGAAAAAATGGTGCCGACTATGATTTTTGACGAAGTAGACTCTGGCATAGGCGGTGGTATCGCTGAAATTGTTGGTCAAAAAATGCGCCGCCTAAGCCATAACCGACAAGTATTATGCGTCACACACTTGCCTCAAGTTGCGGCCCAAGCTCATCATCATTTGTTTGTATCAAAACTGGCAGACCCAGACACTACTGAATCGACCGTCTCGCCCTTGAATGATACTAAGCGAGTCGAGGAAATTGCCCGCATGTTAGGCGGAGTTAAAATTACAGAACAAACATTAAACCATGCTCAGGAAATGTTAGATCTTGCTGCAACAAATTAATGACGGATAACAAAATTCGTCTTCCCGCTGAATGGGAATCACAATCTGCAATATTGATCGCCTGGCCTCATGAACAAGGTGATTTTGGCGATCAGCTTGATAATGTTGAAGAAACCTACCAACTTATCGTAAACATTATTGCCAGCAAACAGAAACTAATTATCCTGTGTAAAAATAATACTTATCAAAAACATATTGAAGGTTTATTGCAGCCCAGTGAGAACATTCATTTCCTTCATATTTCATATAATGATATTTGGGTTAGGGATACCGCCCCTTTGACTATTTTGCAAAATAATGAATATTACTTTCTGAATTTTCAATTTAATGGCTGGGGTAATAAGTATCCATTCCAAGATGATAATGCTATTAATTCCGGATTATTCAATTCAGGATTTTTCCCCAGCATCAAAATAAAATCAATTGATTTTGTTCTGGAAGGCGGCAGCATTGACTCAGATGGAAAAGGAACATTATTAACAACACGTCAATGTTTACTTAATAAAAATCGAAATCCAAAGTTTTCCAAAAACCAAATTTCGCAGATTTTGAAACATAAATTGGGAGCAAAAAAGATTCTCTGGCTAGATCAACAAGCCCTTGAAGGCGATGACACAGATGCCCATATTGATACTTTGGCACGTTTTTGCCCCAAGAATATTATTGTCTACTCCAGCTGCGATAACCCCGATGATATTCATTATTCACAGCTTAAAAGCATGGAGGAACAATTAAAATCTTTTACTGATACTGAAGAAAAACCATTTGTTCTGCTTCCATTACCTCTTCCTGGACCAATTTATAATAAATCCTATCAACGTTTACCCGCCAATTACTGTAATTTTCTAATTACAAATCAAGCCGTATTATTACCTGTTTATGATGATCCAAATGATGATTTCGCCTATCAACAAATTTCATCTTGTTTCCCAGGGCATGAAATTATTAAAATTGCCTGTCTATCATTAATTCAACAATTTGGAAGCCTTCACTGCATGACCATGCAATTTCCAGATAAAATCTTCAACCCCACTGCTTAACATCCATGCATCAAATAAATACCTGCGCTATTCAGCAGCCTTGCAATCTGGACAGACAAGAAAATCTTGAATTTTCAATTGCTAAAATTGAAGAAGCTGCGGCACTTGGCTCAAATCTTATTGTCCTTCCAGAGCTTCACCTTAACCCTTATTTTTGTCAAACTGAAAATCATAAATTTTTCAAATTGGCTGAAACTGTCCCGGGACCAACCACCAACATTTTTTCACAACTTGCAAAAGAACTTGAGCTGGTTATTGTTTGCTCCCTATTCGAAAAAAGAGCTCCAGGACTATACCATAATACTGCAGTTGTTCTTGATACTGATGGTACCATTGCTGGAATTTATAGAAAAATGCATATACCTGATGACCCTGGTTACTATGAAAAATACTATTTCACACCCGGTGATATTGGCTTCAATCCCATCCAAACATCAATAGGAAAATTTGGTATTTTAATATGTTGGGATCAATGGTTTCCAGAAGCAGCGCGATTAATGGCACTTGCTGGCGCTGAAATGTTGATTTATCCAACTGCAATAGGCTGGGATCCTTCAGATACGATGGAAGAACAACAGCGTCAACTTCAAGCCTGGATAACCATTCAACGTGGACATGCAATTGCCAATGGCATTCCTGTTATAGCCTGTAATCGAATTGGATTTGAGAAAGCACCGAACCAGAATTCCGGAATCAATTTCTGGGGAAATAGTTTTATTGCCGGTCCCCAAGGAGAAATATTATGTTCTGCGTCTGACCAGGAAACAAAGCTACTAACTTTTTCCATTAATCATCAGCAAAGCGAAAAGACTCGTCAGATCTGGCCCTTTTTTAGAGACCGACGTATTGAAAACTATTCTGAATTAATAAAACGTTTTATCGATTGATATTACACGGCACAATCTTCTTTACTTAACCCATTATTTATTAATTCCTGCATCCATTTTGGAGTTACCCCACGACCAGTCCATACTTTGGTTGGGTCTTCCGGATGGCGATATTTAATAGGTACTTTAATTCCCTTACGCGAAGACTTTTTTTCATCATGTATTTCTACCGTTAAATTAACAGAAGCAGCCAATTTTTTTATTTCCTCAATAACCTCTTTCTTTTTTCCTTCCTGTTTCATCTTTAAAACTCTGGCTGCATTATCAATAACTTCTTGTAACTCTTGCTCCGAAAGTTCACTATAATCGTTCATATTATCCGCATGGGTTATTAAAAAAGGAAAAATAATAGCACAAATACTTATTCATCAACAAATGGTTATTAATTAATAATTTCAAAACTAAGGGCATCTAATGGGGTTCCTTTATCATCTAATAATTTTACCTGCCAATTTCCAACTAATGAACTATCTATAGTTTTATAAGTTGCAGCTCTCCAGCGCGGCCCTTTTATTTTAATTGGCTTTTTAAATATTTGTTTGCCATTATAATTCCAAAGATGAAATACAATATGTCCTGCCATATTTTTTATCTCTGTAAAATAATAAATTTTGATGGTTTTGTTACTGTTAATTTTGATTGGCGAAACGACCTCACCCTGAGGCTCTCTATTCTTCACCAAATAACTTAACTGGCTTCTGGCAACAAAATCGGACCGTGTAACTGGCCTTTTTACCGTTTTATTTTCCTCAGTACTTGTTCTAATACTTGTTTTATTTACTTCTTCGCTAAATGTTGTTTTTTTCTTTGTTTCTGTATTAACAGGTTGCTCAATATTGATCCCTTGAATAAGTTTTTCTTCATTAGTATTGTCTGTAAGCAACCGATTACTTGGGCTGGTATCTGCTACATCAGTTTTTATAAAAATTTGTTTATTAAATAACAAATAATAGAAACCAATCATTATTAGAATCGATAGCACTAATGTAATCGCAATTTTTTTTAGATCCCATTCTTCGATGCGTTCAGGCGAAAATTGTTCTTCACTGGTCTTGTCCGCATTTTCGTAATTTACCTTAATCACCAATTTTTTTTGTTTGTTCATCACGCGACATCTTCAATTAAATTTCCAACTCAATAGTAAAACTAGCCCATTAAAAAACTGCAACTGATTAATTTACTAGATAAACTTGTTAATATACCACTTTAGCTCTAGTATTGAAGACATCTAATGCAATATAATTACATTTACTAAAGCTACTGCCCAACCATGTTCCCACCCATTTTTTTAAAGACGTGAAAAATCTCAAAATTTCCAAAATTCCTGGGCCGTAGTACAAAGCTGAATGATTGAAAAATCCATGAATAATTTGCTCAAACTATTTCAAGAGACGTCTTCATTATATGGTAGCAATGCAACATATATTGAAGATTTATATGATCGCTATCTCGAAGATCCAGAATCAATAAATCCAAGCTGGCGGGAAAAATTCGATAAAATCCATAATGGCGCTGCACGGGATATTCCGCATGGCCCGGTGATTAACCGCTTTGCACAACTTGCCCACGCCTCTCCTAACCGCCTTGCACGCTTACAGGGTTTTACTGAAGAAAGTGTAAAAAAACAATCGGCGGTTGCCCGATTAATCAATCACTACCGTGTTCGAGGACATCAAATAGCTCAAAATAATCCGCTGGGCAAAAATGTCGAAAGACCTATTGACCTGGAACCAGCCTATTATGGATTGACTGAACCCGACATGGATACCGTGTTTGAAACAGGTAATCTCTATGGCAAAGACAAAATGCCTCTGCGTGATATCATTAAGGCGCTGGAAGAAATATACTGTGGCAGTATCGGCACTGAGTATATGCATATTGTCGACACTGAGATAAAAAAATGGATAAAAAATCGCTTGGAATGTGCCAAACCAGCCAGTACCGTTACGCCTGAACAAAAACAATGGCTGCTTAAGCAGCTTACTTCCGCTGAAGGTATTGAAAGGCATTTACATCGAAAATTTGTCGGCCAAAAACGCTTTTCTTTAGAAGGCGGAGAAAGCTTAATCCCTATACTCGATGAATTAATCGTCCGTGGCGCTGAAAATCACATCCAGGAAATTGTGATTGGTATGGCTCACCGAGGCAGACTTAATGTTTTAGTTAATATTTTAGGAAAAAGCCCGGCAACACTTTTTGAAGAATTTTCTGGAGCCAAAGCTAATATTCCCGGAGTTAGTTCCGGCGATGTGAAATATCACATGGGGTTTTCTTCAGACCTTGCCACTCCATACAACCCCGTGCACGTCACATTGGCTTTCAACCCGTCTCACCTTGAAATTATCAATCCGGTTGTAGAAGGTTCGGTAAAAGCCAGACAGGATCGACATGGCAAAGGCGCAACAGATGTCATCATGCCTATTTTAATTCATGGAGATGCCTCGTTCGCAGGCCAAGGTATTGTTATGGAGACCTTGAACATGGCCGAAACCCGGGCATTTTCAACAGGAGGTACCGTTCATATTGTTGTCAATAATCAAATTGGCTTTACCACCAGTAATCCATTTGATGCCCGCTCAACTTTATACTGTACCGATGTTGCCAATATGATTCAGGCGCCCGTATTTCATGTTAATGGTGATGACCCTGAAGCAGTATTATTCGTTACCCAATTAGCACTTGATTTTCGGATGACATTCAATAAAGACATCGTCATTGACTTGATTTGTTACCGTCGTCTTGGCCATAACGAAGCTGATGAGCCTGCTGTCACCCAGCCTTTGATGTATAAAAAAATTCGTGAACTACCAACCACACGTACTTTATATGCTGAAAAACTCATTAAGGACAACATCTTAACTGAAGAACAGGCAAAGGAAATGGAAAATGAATATCATCAAAAACTGGAAGCTGGTGAAGTTGTCTCTCGTCCTGTTCTGACCGATGCGCACTACTCCGCAATCGCCCCTCATTGGGAAAAATATTTTGGACATAGCTGGGATGAGCATTGTGACACATCGGTTAGCCATGACATGATTCGTTTTTGCAATGAAAAAATGCAAAAGTTACCTACAGGATTTGAGTTGCACCCGCGTGTTGCAAAAATCATGGAAAATCGGAACAAAATGGCCGCTGGAGCAGCCCCTCTGGACTGGGGATTCGCCGAAAACATGGCTTATGCCACTTTATTAATGGATGGCAAAAATGTTCGGTTGACGGGGCAGGATGTTGGCAGAGGGACTTTTTTTCACCGTCATTCAATTCTGCACAATCAGATCAATGATGAAACCTATATTCCCCTTAAACATTTGAGTGAGCAGCAGGGCAGACCGCAAATTTTTGATTCTTTATTATCAGAAGCAGGAGTGTTAGGGTTTGAGTATGGATACAGCACCACTTTGCCTGAAACTCTGGTTCTTTGGGAAGCCCAATTTGGTGATTTCGCCAATGGTGCACAAGTCGTTATTGACCAATTTATCAGTTCTGGCGAAACTAAATGGGGAAGATTGTGCGGCCTGGTCATGTTACTACCGCATGGCTATGAAGGACAAGGACCGGAACATTCTTCAGCCAGACTGGAACGCTATTTGCAATTATGCGCAGAACACAATATGCAAGTTTGTAATCCAACCACCCCCGGGCAAATTTTTCACCTGTTGAGACGCCAAGCATTAAGAAAATTTCGCAAACCACTCATTATAATGAGCCCCAAAAGCCTATTACGCCATAAACTAGCTGTCTCAACACTGGAAGATTTAACCGAGAGTGGTTTTCAACCAATCATTCCCGAACTTTATGGCGTTGTACCTAAACAAGTAAAACGATTAATTCTATGTTCCGGCAAAGTCTTTTATGATCTCATCGAAGCCCGGCCGGCAGACAACCCTGATAATATCGCCATTGTCAGAATTGAGCAGCTTTACCCTTTTCCTGATAATATTTTCAAACAGGAACTGGAAAAATATCCCAATTTAGAACAGATCATATGGTGTCAGGAAGAACCCCAGAATCAAGGTGCCTGGTATCAAATAAGGCATCATTTTATCGACTGCATAAAAAAAGACATTGATTTGAAATATTGTGGCCGTCCAGCCTCGGCATCCCCTGCAGTAGGGAGTTTTGCCATTCACATTGAACAACAAAAAGCTGTCGTTGAAGCAGCTCTGAAAGGATAACAACCTAGGAAAAAATAATGAGCATTGAAATTCTGGTCCCCACCCTTCCTGAATCAGTCAGTGATGCCCAATTACTGACCTGGCACAAAAAACCGGGAGATTTTGTACAAAGAGATGAAAATCTGGTCGACCTTGAAACAGATAAAGTTGTTCTGGAAGTTCCGGCAATTGAATCAGGCATACTTGCTAAAATTCTCAAAGAAGATGGTTCAACGGTCACCAGTGGTGAACTATTGGCTGTTATCGAACCGGCAGAAAAACCAGTTGAATCAAATGAGCAATCTCAATCGCCTCAACAACCAGAAACAGTTGAAACATCTGAAACACATGAGCATACGGATATTCCTCTAAGCCCTGCTGTCAGGCGACTGATATTTGAAAACAACCTTAATCCGGAAGACATTTCCGGCACAGGTAAAAATGGTCGGATTACCAAAACCGACGTACTTGAATATATCCAACAGCACTCCACACAGCAACAACCTGTTACCTCAAAACAGACGCAATCATTGGCCTCGCCAACTACCGTCTCGGAGACTGCTCCGCTGGCACCTGGAGTTAGACCTGAGCAACGAGTTCCTATGACGCGTTTGCGGGCAAAAGTTGCAGAACGGTTATTGCAAGCCCAACAAAATGCTGCGATGCTGACTACCTTTAATGAAGTCAATATGCAGCAGGTTATTGATTTAAGGAATCAATACAAAGACAGGTTTTTAAAAAAACATGATGTGAAATTAGGCTTTATGTCTTTTTTTGTTAAAGCTTCCATTGAAGCGTTAAAACGTTATCCGGTTGTCAATGCTTCTATCGACAATAATGACATCATCTACCATGGTTATTATGATATTGGCATTGCGGTATCGACACCACGTGGATTGATTGTTCCAGTCATTCGAGATGCCGACCAGCTTGATTTTGCAGGCATTGAAAAAACCATTGTTGAATATGGACAAAAATCTCGTGATGGCTCTCTTAGCTATGATGATCTAAGTGGCGGCACATTTACCATTACCAATGGAGGTATTTTTGGCTCCATGCTTTCAACGCCAATTCTTAATCCTCCGCAATGCGCAATTTTGGGCATGCATGCGATTAAAGAAAGACCGGTTGTGGAAAATGGAGAAATTGTGATTCGTCCCATTATGTATCTGGCGCTCTCTTATGATCACCGGTTGATTGATGGACGGGATGCAGTACAGTTTTTAGTGACCATCAAGGAATGTCTTGAGTCCCCTGCTCATCTTTTACTGAATATTTAATACTGGATTAATACAGGCAAAAGCCATGTCAGAAACTACTCAAAATTATGATGTTATCGTCATTGGCGCAGGACCTGCCGGCTATATCGCTGCCATTCGTTCTGCCCAACTGGGACTTAAAACCGCTTGTATTGATAATTGGTGTAATCAAAAAGGCAAACCCAGCTTGGGGGGCGCCTACATCAATGCTGGCTCAATTCCGGCACTGGTATTGCTTGAATCATCCAAACTGTTCCATCTTTTGAATCATGATATTGAAAATCATGGTATCAGTGTTGATAATGTCAGCATTGATTTACCAAAAATGATTCGACGTAAAGACTTGACGATTGAACACATCAGTCAACAAATCAAAGAACTGTTCAAAGAATACCAGGTAGAGATGATTCATGCCTATGGCCATATTTTAGATTCCAACCGAGTTGAAATAACCAAAATCAGCAACCAAAACCAGTCCATTATTTACGGTGAAAACATTATTCTTGCAACAGGCTCGGTACCTATTGATGTTCCTTATGCAGAAGTCGATAACGAATTTATTTTTGATTCCAACTCAGCCTTGAATTTTGAATCTATCCCCAAGCGTTTGGGAATTATTGGAGCCGGAATCATCGGCTTTGAACTCGGCGGAATTTGGAGTCGACTGGGTTCCGAGGTTATTATTCTTGAGGCTCAGGAAAATTTTCTCACTACTCCCGATATCGAAATTTCCAAAGAAGCCCATCGTATTTATTCTGAACAAGGCCTTGATATCCGTCTGGGAGCGAGAGTGATTTCTGCCAAGAAAGGTAGCAAAAAAGTAACTGTTGAATATCAGGACCAAGAAGGCGCCCACACCTTAAGGCTCGACAAACTTATTGTCGCGACTGGAAGAAAACCGAACACCGAAAATCTGGCAGCTCCTGAAGCAGGCCTGACCCTCGATGAAAGTGGTTATGTCCATGTTGATGAAAATTGCATGACCACTTTACCAGGCGTGTATGCCATTGGCGATCTGACCCTGCTTGGCCCCATGCTGGCCCATAAAGGTCTGGAAGAAGGCGTATTTGTTGCCGAACATATTTCCAATAGCCATAGTCCCATTAATTACAATATCATCCCCAGTGTCATTTATACTGACCCAGAAATAGCTTGGGTAGGTCAAACTGAACAAGCCTTGAAAGCAATTGGTGAAAATATAAAAGTAGCTGTTTTCCCTTTACATTTAACTGCTCGGGCCCAAGCAACCAATAAAACTGACGGCCTGGTAAAAATAATTGCTCATGCAGAAACAGACATCATTCTGGGGGTTCATGTTCTGGGTGCAAATGCTTCGGAGTTAATCGCCGAAGCCGTGGTTGCCATGGAATTTTCTGCAACCAGTGAAGATCTCGCCCGAACAATTCATGCACACCCGACTTTATCTGAAGCCATGCAAGAAGCAGCACTATCATTAAGTAATCGGGCATTACATTTGCAACCCAAAGACTGATCGTTTTTATCTTGTTTCATTGTAACTATTCAGCATATTTAATTTAGCTAAAATCACTCAATGTCAGTGACTTATGGAATAAGTGTATGTGTCATGAATGACACAACCAAGCCTACAGGGACGTATTTACGGCGTCTTCTGGAATAAATCAC
>CAZGYJ010000011.1:0-30259 GCA_964530345.1 uncultured Methylomonas sp. | reverse complement strand
CGGACGTATTTACGGCGTCTTCTGGAATAAGTTACTGATATTGAAACTATAAATATGCTGAATAGTTACGATTTAGTTGATTTGTTGCACTTTTGCATCAAATTCAAATTCCCTTGTAATTCGTTTGGCAATTTTAATAGCCTCCCCTTTGCTGTCAAAAGGGCCAGCAACAACTTGGAAACCATCATTTTTTTCTAAAACTCTAGCCGGGATTTGCGGCCCTTGGTGGTTTAACATGGCGGCAAGTTTAATAGCGGGTTCCCTGGTAAAAAAGCTGGAGGCAACAACGGACCAATCCCCTTTAGATAATGATGGAACGAACGGAATACCAAAAAGCTGCTCAGGTCGCCTTACAATAAGGACATTTTCGTTAGGCGTCACTTGAAAATTATTTGATATTAATACAGGGGAAGGAATTCCTGTGGCTTCGGCCAGAATTTTTTTTACGGCAAACCAGTCGACTTCTGCTCCAGCATGTTCAGGTCTTTTCCGTAACTCTATAAGAAGTTTGCGCTTAATTCGTTTATAAGTTTTTTTTGATTGTTTCTTAGCTTCGGAATGAACTGACAAATAAAGCATGTTATCTCGCCATCCAAGTAAAAAGGCTTGATTAACGATTCTGACGGGAGTTCCTACAGAAACTTCATTGAATAAAGTTTTAATATGTTCAGGATATAGTCGTACGCAGCCATGACTTATTCTTAAGCCAACACCGTATGGCTTATTTGTGCCATGTAACAGATAGCCAGGAAAACCCAGGCGCAAGGCATACTGTCCCAAAGGATTATCTGGTCCGGCTTTAACTACGGCAGGTAATGGGTCACCTTTCATGGCATGTTCTCTGCGGATAGACGCTGGAACTATCCAGTTTGGTGCTTTGGTTTTGCGAATTATTCTGGTTTCACCCTTTGGCGTCGACCAGCCTTTTTTGCCAATGCCCAGAGGAAAGCTGACTACTTTTTTGATTGACGGATCTGAATTTGGAGCGGGATAATAAAACAACCGCATATTAGCTAAGTTAATTACAATACCGCGATGAGGGGCGTCAGGCAAAATAAACATCAAAGGAAGCAGAACTTTGCTGTCAGGGTTGACCTGCCATACATCAAGATTTTTATTGGTACGTGCAATTTCATTAAAACCCAGACTGAAATGCCGGGCAATATCGGGTAGGGTTTCACCTTCACGACTATAAACTGCAGCAACTTGACCTATGACAGAGTCATTTTGTTTTAGAAAAAATTGATTGGTTTGGATGTGCTCTAGCTGATATTCTTCAAACCCAAAAAATTTTGGCCTGAATTGACAGCCACTCAAAAGAACGACTGAAATACAAACAATAACTTTTATAACAACAAAAGGAGATGCAACAAAACTTAACCGAATCATAAAACTAAAATTTAGACCATCATGGATTATTATCCAGTATAAATTATACGCCTCACACCGAACAATACCCATACCTAACGCCGATTTATCAGCCTTAGGCTTTCTGAGTTAACTTGATTTATGTTTCGGTTGACCCCATCTCCGTATTTATGAAAGTCATAGAAAACAAAACAGTATTGCTAAGAAAGCACTGCTGTTTGGCTCAATCAATCAATCATTAAAAATTAATCATGAGGCATACAAATGAGCGATTCTAATAACAAAAATTTTTTCCGGCTTGTTCTGGATGTTTTATTGAAAATATTCAGTACCTTAAAAAATATAATGACTGATTTTGTCCAATATTTATCGAAAACTCAAACCGGGAAGGATGTAAACCCGCCAAAGACAGGAAATGGCCAGGAGCCAAGACAAAGCCCAATACGGACTATTTTGATTGTATTGGGAGTGATGGTTGTACTTTCCATATTTACCAATATTCAAAGTTTTCAACAGAATGAGATTCCATATAACAAATTTTTGCAATTGGTGGATGAAAACAGGATCGAAAAAGCCGTGGTCACTGAAAAGGCTATTACAGGCCTGATCAAGCCGGAAGAGGAGTCGAAAAGTCCAAAACCTTTTGTGACTATTCCGTTATGGAATGATCAACTGGCAGAGAAATTAACTGAACATCAGGTTGAATATATCGTTAGAAGCGGTGAAAGTTGGTTGAGTAATCTGTTCCTCAACTGGATTATTCCAATGTTGATTTTGGTTTTGATCTGGACTTGGGTTTTCCGCCGGATGTCGGGTGGGGCAGGCGCTTCTTTTTTGAATTTAGGTAATAAAATACGGATTCATCCAGAAACAGGATCAAAAGTTACTTTTAATGATGTAGCTGGTGCAGAATCTGCAAAGCAGGAATTAAAAGAAACCATTGAATTTTTAAAATCGCCGGAAAAAATTCAGCGCTTGGGTGGCCGGATGCCCAAAGGCGTATTGTTGGTTGGCCCTCCCGGAACCGGAAAAACATTGCTGGCTAAAGCTGTGTCCGGCGAAGCAGGAGTACCATTTTTCAATATCAGCGGATCGGAGTTTATTGAATTATTCGTAGGAGTGGGAGCTGCCAGGGTACGGGATTTATTCGAACAGGCCAGACAAAACGCACCGTGTATTATTTTTATTGATGAGCTTGACGCAATAGGTCGTTCTCGAGGTGGTCCCGTAGTGATGGGAGGTCATGATGAGCGTGAGCAAACCTTGAATCAGTTGCTAACAGAAATGGATGGTTTTGATTCGTCTGCAGGTGTTGTAGTGATGGCCGCAACAAATCGTCCAGAAGTGCTTGATAAGGCCCTGCTTCGAGCTGGGCGTTTTGATCGGCAGATTGTAGTTGATAAGCCTGATCTTGATGAGCGGATCAAGATTCTCGAGTTACATACCAAGAACATGAAAATGGCCAAAGATGTAGATTTGAGCATTGTTGGCAAGCGTACCCCCGGGTTGGTAGGCGCCGATTTAGCAAATATAGCTAATGAAGCGGCAATTCTGGCCGCAAGAAATAATCATAAACAAGTACAAATGGGGGATTTTGAAGCAGCAATTGACAGAGTTTTGACTGGGGCAGAAAAGAAGAGCAGAGCACTGGGGCGTGAAGAAAAACGTCGTGTCGCCTACCATGAAGCGGGCCATGCTTTGGTGGCAGAAAATGTGCCGACGGGTCAGCCAGTTCATAAAATATCAATTATTCCCAGAGGAGTTTCAGCGCTCGGATTCACTTTGCAGTTACCTGTCGAAGAGAAATTTCTTTCAACTGACGAGGAACTCAAGGATCAAATTGCTATTTTGATGGGTGGACGTATCGCAGAATCAATTGCCTTGGGGAATATTTCTACTGGTGCCCAGAATGATTTAGAAAAAGCCAGTGAAATCGCTCGTACGATGGTGTGCCAATTGGGGATGAGCGAAAAACTGGGCGCTTTGACTTATGGCAAACGTCAGCAGATGCAATTTCTTGAGATTGATGCAAATGAATACCGCAATTACAGTGAGGAAACTGCAAAAAAAATCGATGCAGAGGTAAAGGCAATCGTTGATCAGGCGATTGACAGGGCCAATAAAATATTAACAGCCAAACGTGCTTTACTGGATCGGTTAGCAAGCGTTCTTCAAGAGAAAGAAGTGATACAAAGAGATGAGTTGGAGGCAATACTTATACTTCGCGCGGTCACGACTACGGATTTCTAACGACTGAGTTTTTGTCGATAGCTGCGTTACTAAAACAGTTGCGTAGCTTGCTATGCGCCTGTTTTAGTGCCTTGCTCTCGACAAAAATCAGTGCGCTATAAATTCCGCATTCGTGACCACGCGAAGTATAAGCAGTCCAATAAAAAAAATTCTAAAACAGAACAATAATTTATTAACCAAAAAGTAGGACAAAAACCATGAGAATACAAATAACCTATAAAGGATTTGAAAAACAAGATAAAAAAGCATTAAAGGAAAAAATAATAGAGAAGGTTACTGATCTTGAAAAAAAGCTGGGTTCATTGGCTGGTGGTGATGTCAGTATTCGCGGGACTTTGGAGAAAAATGCCAAACATAAATTATTTCGGTTTGGAGTAACTTTGCATTTACCGCACAAAATGATTGCTGCTGATGAAGAAGGTGAAAATATTACCGAGGTTATTAGCAAAACCTTTAGTGAACTTGACAGGCAAGCACAAAAGCATAAAAGTCGGTTAAAAAAGGAGCATTTATGGAAGCGTGTTTCAAGAAGGAAAAAGCTGAAAAGCAAGATGTTTGATAGCCACGCAGTCGGTAATCAATCTATTATAACTAACAGCGAGAGCTGGTTTGACAGCATCAAACCTCATTTGGACGATTTATATCATTTTGCTGTGCATGAAATTACCTATTTGCAAGCAATAGGTGACTTGGTCGCGGATGATATGCTTCCTGACGAATTGGTTGATGCGGTTCTTGTTTCTGCATTCGAGCAGCAAAATGAAAAGCCGGAAAATCTGGAGACCAAGGCCTGGCTATATCAATTGGCAATAGATATTCTGGATAAAGAAATTGAGGAAAGCAGGCAAAGACGTAAACAAATTAGTCTGGAGACTGTGATTCCCGATGAAGATATTGACACAAACATATATGAATTTTATCAGCCTGATGAAGTATTAAAACTTGGTGATTTAATTGGCGTTTCAGAATCCGTACCTGAATCAGAAAAAGATCAGGCTATGGTAGAGCAAACATTGGCACAGCCTGCAATGTCCAGCTTACCAAGGGACTGGAGACGTGCAGCGATGTTGCATTATGGGTTAGGTTTTTCTTTAGCTCAGGTAGCAGCAATTATGCGCATGGAACAAGCTGCAGTTGAGGATTTGTTGAAGTTAGCCGTTCGTTTTATGGCTGACCGGACCAGTGGAATAGAAGTTCCCGAAGGAATTCAGCTGCAACGATATCTGGAAGTGAGCGTAAAGAAAACCCTGCCGCAGTCAAATTTTAACGAGCTTCAGGGTAAATTTAAAGAAGGATAGTATAACGATGGTCAACCGTCCTTGAGTATCCTATCAAGGACGGTTGTTTTTAAGATCCTTGAACAACCTGGCTGATTTGAGGGGGATGTCAGCTAATATTCAAAAAAGCTGGACGTTTCAGAAAGACTGTCAAGGTGTTTTTTCATATTATTCCAAATAAAAACTTTATTTTGGAACAAAAAGCTAATAAAGCTGGCCATAATTACTTTATAAGTTATGACCAACGGCATTGATTCTAGTCAAATAAATATGAACATAACATGAATAAATTTTTCTGGTATTCTTTCTTGGAAACATACTCAGTATGTTTCTGTTTTCAATATCAGTCACATATTTCAGAAGACAGCGTAAATACCTTCATGTAGGCTAGAATGCGTTATCCATGACACAAACACTTTTTCCACAAGTTACGGATATTGAACAATTATGGTTAATTTAGGATCGAGCACGGAATAAGTTTGGCAACTGGCGCAGTTTTTTATTCGTATTCAAGGCGTAGAAATAGGCGCATAGCCAGCTATGTAACTATTTTTACAACTCAGAAGACGGATAAAAAGACAAGCCAGTTGTTAAAGTTATTTCATGCTCATTCCTTAACATGCTGAGTTGTGATCTTTACTTAAATTATGTTCATACTGCACAGCTCCAACAAAACTGAAAATCTGCTTGCACATTTATCGGCAGTTTTTCATTCTTCATCATTGGCTTCTCCTTTTGCAACAGAAATTTTTCTGATTCAAAGTCAGGGAATGGAACGCTGGTTGTCTCAACAATTGGCCACCGACTTTAAAGTCTGGGCAAATTTTGAATTCTTGTTTCCCAATAAATTTTTTAGCAGTCTCACCCGTCAGATTGATTTAGAAATTGATGATAGCAAATTTGATCGACGTAATTTATTGTGGCAGTTTGAGGCGGTTCTGAGAAATCTTGATGATCCCTGCTTTGCGCCACTCAACAATTATCTGGCAGGGGGGCACAGTTCTCTCAAACGGTTTCAACTAGCGCAGCAATTGACGCAAATATTTGACCAGTACCAGATGATGCGACCAGATATGTTGGCTGCCTGGCAAAATAATAAATGCTTTTTTGATTCCGAAACTGAATACTGGCAAAAAGCGCTTTGGCAACGCATTATAAAAATTGTAGGCGCAGAGCATCGTGGCGTGATCTGGCAAAAAATTATCCAGCGTCTGGAAAAGGCTGAACCGGGAATTTTTTCTAATCATCTTCCTGAAAGAATATCGATATTTGGCCTGAATACCATACCGCCTTTATTTCTGGCCTTTTTACAAGCACTGAGTTACCACTGTGACGTACATTTTTATCTGTTCAATCCTGCACAATCTTATTGGGCGGACCTTAAAAGCAGACGACAAGTTGCTCTGGAAGATCAACAGCAAGATGGACATCCACTATTGTCATCATTAGGACAACAAGGACGAGAATTTCAGGCGATGTTGCTGGAACAGACAGAATTTGAAATGCAATTTGACAGTTTCGAGCCTGCTGAAGAAAAATCTGTTTTACATCAATTGCAAAATGATATTCTTCAAAATCAGGTAACACTGGAAAAATTGCAAAATGATGGCTCCATTAGTATTCATTCCTGCCACTCCAGAGTACGAGAAGTGCAGGTGATGAAAAATCAGTTGCTGGATATTCTGGAAAATCATCCACAACTGCAATTGCGTGATATCGTGGTGATGGCGCCGGATATTCAAAAATACGCAGGGTTTATAAATGCGGTTTTTTCAGATATTCCACATTCGATTGCAGATCGCAGTTTACAGCTTAGCAATACTTTACTGGATGCCCTGCTGCAGTTTCTAAAACTCAGTCAGAGCCGTTTCGGATGGCAGGCAGTTTTGAATTTGCTGGAACAACCAGTTGTGTATCGCCATTTAGGATTGTCTGAAACCGATATTGAGCTAATTGAACATTGGATCAAAGAAACCAATATTCGTTGGGGAAGATCTGCTGCGCACAAAGCCGAAATAGGTCTGCCAGAAACCAGAGAAAATACCTGGCAGACAGGATTGGAGCGGTTGTTAATGGGTTATGCGATTGCTGATGATGAATTTACAGAAGATATTCTACCCTATCGGCATATCGAGGGTTCATCAGCTCAAGCGTTGGGAGGGTTATATGACTTTCTGCAATTGCTTGAAGCAGCGAATGAAGATTTCAGGCAAGGTAAAACATTACAGCAATGGGGCGAACGACTGTTTTATTATGCCGAACAGTTATTGCTAAATGATCCGTTTAATCATGAAAATCAGCTTGAGTGGCAGCAGTTGAATGAATTAATCAGTGAGATATCTGAGCAAATTCCAGAGCAATACCTGCACACGGTTGATCTTGAGGTGATCATGGCCTGGTTAGAATCAACGATGACTGAACGAAAATCATCGAGTGGTTTTTTACGCGGACAATTAACATTTTGTTCTATGTTACCGATGCGTTCGATTCCTTTCAAGGTTATTGCATTGTTGGGTATGAATGATATGGAGTTTCCAAAAATCGACAGGCAACCGACTTTTGATTTGATGGCTCAAGATTATAGAAAAGGTGACCGTTCCAGAAGGGCTGATGATCGTTATCAGTTTCTGGAAATATTGTTATCCGCGCGCCAATATTTAATCATAACCTTTATAGGCCAGTCGATAACTCATAACGAACCAATTCCGCCCTCAGTCGTTATCAGTGAGTTACTGGAGATTTTGGAACAGAACTACCATCTCGACAATTTGACAATTAGTCACCCACTACAAGCTTTTAGTCCTCAATATTTTTCAGGAAAAAACCCGGATTTGTTCAGTTATGTTGAGCAAGACTGCAAGACTGCTCAGGCTTTGCAAGTTCATACTGAAGAACCGGAGCAATGGTGGCAGGGAGGGGTGCCAAGCGAATTGGAAAATGTCATCGATATTAGTGATTTGTTTGCTTTTTTTAGGCATCCACAAGAATATTTTATGCGCAGACAATTAGGAATTCATTGGCAAGGTGTAGAAAAACAAGCAGATGAGCGTGAGTGTTTTGCTGTAGAAGGTTTGGAAGCATATAAAATTAATCAACAATGGATAGCAGAATACTTGGAAGGAAAAATCCCGGATGTTGACAAACTACAAGCAAAGGGACAATGGTTTTCCCGAGCACCGGGTAAATTGGAATTTCAAAGAATACAATTCCCAATACTGGAATTTATTGAACAGATTCAAGCAAGAAAAATGGGGGCACCAGTACCTGAAATATGTATTGATAAGCAGATTGGTGGGTTTCGATTGGTAGGAACTCTAAATCAAGTTTATCAAAATGGTAGTTTGTTTTATCGATACGCAAAATTAAAGGGCAAGGATTTTATCCAGGCATGGTTGCATCATTTATTGATAAATCAAGTCAAGCAACAAGATACCTGCTTAATCAGCTCTGATATGGATCTATTGTTTCCTTTAGAAGTAGCAGAACAGGAAATTCTTGTTCAGTTAGTGCAAATCTATCTTAAGGGTCAAACCAATCCACATTTATTTTTTGTTGAGCCTGCTTTTGTGTATGTACGTCAGTTTTCCAATTCGAAAGCGAGGAAGTCACCGATCGTTGCAGCCAGAGATGAACTGTTGAAATTAGTTGAGTCAGAGTTTGAGCCTTCCATAACAAAGTTGTACCAATATACAGTCGCTCCGAAAATGCTGCTAGAAGACGAATTCGAAAAAGTTTGTCAAACACTTCTAAATCCTGGCTGGAAGGCGGCAAATGGAAATTAAACAGTTTGATTCAGTCAAAACTTCATTGATGAAAGGTATCAACCTGATTGAAGCCAGCGCAGGTACAGGGAAAACCTATGCAATTGCTATGCTGGTTTTGCGTTTTATTGTCGAAAAAGGAATTCCCATCGACAAATTACTGGTTGTTACCTTCACAAAAGCAGCAACCGAAGAGTTGAAGGAAAGAATACGAAACAGACTTATTGAAGCTAAACAGATATTAGAAGCTGGCTCAACAAATCATGACATCACATTATCCAATTGGCTGGACGGTTTGGCCATTGATGAAAAACATATAAAGAAACATTTGAATTGTGCTTTATTGGACATTGATCGGGCTGGTGTATTGACCATACATGGGTTTTGTCAGCGAGTACTTAAAGAACATGCTCTGGAAAGTGGACAGTTATTTGATTCAGAATTGACTGGTAATATCGACACCATCATTCAAAATTGTGCTGATGATTTTTGGCGCATTGAATTATATACAAGAGACGTTTGGGAAGTTGCCATTTTAACTGCAGAATTCAATTCACCAGACGCATTATTGCAAAGTATTAAAGCAGCACAATCTGCCGAGAAGATTTATCCTGAACCGGCAGATCTGAATCAACAATTGTTGATAATAGAAAAATTGATTGAAAAAGCTGCTCAGCAATATGATGATTTGTCGTGCAAAATCAGATTGGCAATATCTGAAGGTAAGTTCAAAACCGACTATGCAAATCATTTTGAATCTGTCAGTCAGCAGTTGAAGGATTGGTTTGGGGGGCCAGCTATTAATATGCCAGATCTTGGCGTTATTACTCGGTTTACCAGGAACGGTTTACAACAAGCATTGAATGGCGGGAAATTTCGGAGTAACAAAAACCAGAGTAGTGAAGAACGAAAACAGGAGTTTCTTGATAGCATTGAGACTTCAGCTTTTGATGACCTGCTCGATGCAATTGAAAAAATTACCCTGAGCTTTCGCCGCAAAATGATTGGCTATATTCAGGAGCATTTGGAGCAACATTTGCAAAAGTTGAATGTAATGTCTTATGATCAACTAATCACTCGTCTTGCTGATGCGTTGCAGAGCAAAAAAGGCGATCTGCTTTGTGCCGAACTGCAACAACGATTTGAAGTTGCGTTGATAGATGAATTTCAGGATACTGATAAAGCTCAATGGCAGATTTTTTCCACTTTATTTGGATGTCCTGGACACTTTTTATATTTGATTGGTGATCCCAAGCAGGCTATCTATAAATTTCGTGGCGCAGATATTTTCACTTATTTTTCAGCACAAAATCAGGCGCATCATCATTTTACGTTGGCCGAAAATTGGCGTTCCCATCCTTCATTAGTTGCATCTGTCAATAGATTGTTCGACCGTCATGACCATGTTTTTTTGTTTGATCAGCTTGACTATAGGCCGGTTGCAGCTGCTCTGACAGATAAAGCAGGTTTATATCGACAAGAGCAGCCAATTGCACCTTTAGTATTATGGCAATTGCCTGAATGCAATTCTAAAACTGGTTATTGGAACAAAAGCCAGGCAGAGACTGAGATACAAATTGCTACTGCTAATGAAATTGTTCATTTATTAAAAGGTTCAATTCAGCTATCCATTGAAGATAAGAGCCGAAATATTATTCCGTCAGACATAGCTATTCTAGTTCGTAGCAATAAGCAGGCAAGAGAATACCAAAACTGCTTAACATCGGCAGGTGTTCCAGCAATTTTGAATAGTACTCAATCGGTTTTTGAAACAACAGAAGCACACAATCTGTATGTTTTATTGCTCGCTATTGCTCACCCCGGCAATCAGGAATATTTACGCCAGGCACTCACCATCGACTGGTTTGGCATGGATGGGCAACAACTCTACCAAAATTTGAATGATGAAATTCTGTTTGATGAATGGTTGAACCGGTTTCAGGTTTATTTTGCAACTTGGCAAAAGCAAGACCTGATGGCAATGATGAATGTTCTGTTAGAACAGGAGTCAATACCACAAAACATTGCAAAAATAGCAATGTCAGAAAGACAGCTGACAAATTTACATCATCTGATTGAGTTATTACAACAAGCAGCTATCGATGAACATTTGGGTATCTTAAAGACTCTGGATTGGTTGAATTCAGCCATTACCAATCATCATCAATCTGATGAACAACAATTACGCCTTGAAAGTGATGCAGAAGCAGTAAAAATTGTCACTATGCATAAGGCCAAAGGTTTAGAATATCCAATTGTATTTTGCCCCGTTTTATGGCAACGAAGCGATCGATTATTGAAGGAGAAATATCTCATCAGATACCACCATCAAGGGTCGGTGGCTGTTGATTTGGGTTCTGAAAATTTTGAGGAAAATCGAAAAAAAGCACTGTCTGAAGAATTAGCCGAGGATATTCGATTGCTCTATGTAGCAGTTACCCGCGCAAAATATCGTTGCTATATCGCCTGGGCAGATGTACGCACCAAAGAACGTGCCAACTACTCTGCCCTGTCCTATTTGTTGTTTGCTGAACAAGATCAAGACTGGCGGCAACAGTTATTGAACAATGATTTTAACAAGCAGCAAATTGTTTTGCAGTCGCTTAGCCAGCAAATGCCTGATGAAATGGAATATCGATTATTGGAGGTGCCTGCCCAACTGATAGACAACTATGAAAATAACCCTGACTTCCAACCATTATTCTCAAAGCAAAGAGCCCGATCACTAAGGACGAGCTGGCAAATGAGTAGTTATACTGCTTTAACTGCGATGAGTCAGCATGATATACCCGAGTTACCAACAGACAAGGCACAGGAACAGCAACCACCCAATGAACAACAACAGTTAATATTACCCAAAGGAGCGCATACTGGTAATGCAATACACGAACTATTAGAAACCATTTCGTTCACAACTCTGGCAGCGGGAGAAAATATAGATCAACAACGCGACCAAGTCTGTCTTCGTTATGGTTTGCACTGTCAGCAACCAGAAGTCATTAATTATTTGTTACAACAAGTGGTTTTAACCCCATTATCACAAGAAAATAAGTCATTTACATTAGCCAACATTGATGACAGAAATTGCTTAAAAGAAATGCCGTTTTATTTGTCCGTTCGTGATATCAATGTTGAACAAATTAATGAAGTACTGTGCAATTCACCCGTAGTGCAACCCCTTGCTGCAAAACAATTGGCAGGGTTTTTGACCGGTTTTATTGATTTGATTTTTGAATTTCAAGGCCGTTTTTATGTTATCGATTACAAAACCAACTGGTTATCCAATTATCAACCTGAAAGAATGACAGCAGCCATGCTGGAACATAATTATGGTTTGCAATACTGGATATATTCATTGGTTCTTCATCGTTATTTGCAAAATCGTTTGTCGGGTTATGACTATGAACGGCACTTTGGTGGTGTCAGATATTTATTTGTTCGGGGCATGAACAAGGATGTACCAATGAGTGGGGTGTATCAGGATCGGCCTGATTTTGATACGCTTGATCAACTAGGGAAAATTTTATGATTTGCTGTCTTTTTTGTTCCAAAGAAAAACGGCAATGCTACCATAAATGCAATGGGTTAATGCGGATAGAGCTCCGGGTATGGTAGCCATCTGGCCAAAGTTTTGTTTTGCCAGTACAACACCAAGCCCGGAATTTTGCATGCCAACTTCTATAGCAATGGTTCTGGCAACCTGTTCATTTTTGAACAACAGCTTGCTGATAACAAAACCAAGTACAAAACCACATAAATGAAGTAAACCAATTGCAATAAACAGCTTTGGTCCGGCATTCAAGATTTGTTCTTTACCCTGCCCTATAATACTACCGACAATCAGGGCAATAACGATCACAGCTACAGGTGGTGCAATGGGAACTATTTTTTTTGTTACCCGACGGAACCATGTATTTAGGCTTACACCCAGTAACACGGGGAGCAGCACCACTTTCGCTGTTCCCAGAAATAATTGCCAGGCATCAACGTCAAGACGACTGCCAACAAGATAGTCGGTTAAAAGTGGGGTCATAAAGATCGCCATAATAGTTGATAAAGCCGTCATGCTGACCGACAAGGCAACATTTGCTTTGGCAACAAAAGCAATTACATTCGATGCTGTTCCGCCAGGACACGAGGCAACCAATATTAAGCCAACTGCCAGCATCTTTGGAAGTTCAAAAAAACTTGCCAGCGCCAAACCGGCAAAAGGCATAATGGTGTACTGTAAAGCAATGCCGGTCAAAATCCATTTTGGAAAAATCAGAATACGTTTGAAATCATCCATTGTTAATGTTAGCCCCATACCAAGCATAATAACGCCCAGACCGTAAGTTATCCAGGGGCCATGAAACCAGGTCAGTGCCGGTGGATATAACATGGCAAGAATAGAGCCACCAATAACCCAAGCAGGAAAAGCATTGGTGAAGTGCTGACAAGAAAGTTCAAAGTTTAAGATAGTCTGTCTCCAAAACAAAGGTTTTATTCTATATTGTGACATCAAAAAAAGATCCGTATGGTTTTTTTGAGGAGGAAAATTTCTTGAAGAATACGTTAGTCAAAATTTTTGCCATCCTTCCCATCAATTTTACGATATAGCGTATCCTGGAGCTAACAGTATGATTTTTAGCGTCAGAACACATTCTAAATAGGTGGGAACGAACAAGAAACCGGAATGTGTTTCTAAAGATTATGGCTGATGTTTCATGTTTCTTAATTTTGCATAAAGCATGTGAAAAGAAATAGTTTTTATGTTAGAGTCGTATTAAGCTTATTTGCCAGTCAGTATTAGTGCATACCTCATTTTTTCATGAAATGCTATTATGTTTTTGTTTTTATACAAATATTTTTTTCAATATAGAGGTATTGACTAAAAATTTATTATGTTTCGCAAAGCAATGGTGCTTTAATTTAGACAAGAAACTGCCCGTCATTTTTCTTTATAAGTAGTTTATTAATGGCAATGCTTGAACATGCTAAACGGTTTTTATAATTAATTGGCATTTCGGAGGACATCAATGAATAAGAAGCTAACATTTGTGCTCAAATTGTTGACAATTATCCTATTTTCATCAGAAATTTTAGCTGGAACTATTTTTTTCGATGATTTCCAAGATGGGGATTTTAATGGTTGGGTTAGCAATGACACAAATGGTTCAAGCAAGGTTGTCAATCAAAAGGGGCGGTTAATGTTCAATATCAGGAATATGGATTCTGCTTCAATAAGTATTGATACGACGGCTGTTTCAGGGGTAGTTATTTCCCTGGATATGATGGCTCGTTCCTTGGAAAAAGGGGAGCTTTGTTTGGCGGAAGCTGAAGGGGTAACTGTCGGTCAACTTGGAAAAAAAGAGGCAAATGGAGTTGTTGTGCATAAGATGGTTTTTAACTCTGGTGCTTTTGACAATAACCCAAATTTAACTTTAACCCTTAAGGCTGCTGGAAATCATGATAGAGACTATTGTTATTTTGACAACATTGTTGTTGAAGCCATAACAGGTGGTTTGGCTCGGCATGAAATTACCGCCTCTTACTTAAAAAGCAACCAAAACCTCAGGTTCAGTACTGCTGCATTTTTTCCACAAAACAGAAATGTAACTGCAAATACCTTTGAGGGTAGATTGGAAATAAAGGGAGTTCCTACATTTAAACGACTTTATGGTTGGCTGGGAAACTTCCCGACAGGAGCAAACCAATGGCCAAAATTTAATGTTGAATTTGTCCAGCAAGGAAATGAATTGATTCCTGTAGATCGTCGTGGAATGCACGCCGTTTATGCTGATGAAGCATGGAGTATTGCTGTTGGCACTGGCGCTGTATGGGATGAAAAAGGTGATGGGGGAATGACGCGGGCGGCCTTTCCTTTTACCTTAGGCCAACGAAATGCAAATTGTGAGCATAACGGTTTGGCTTCTTTTCTTTTTGATGATGAAGGGGATGTCTCAAATGTCCATATTCAAACGGTAGCAGAAACTTGTAAATTTTATGGGTTTGATATGTATGGAACCCTGGGTGCTTCGTATGATCGATTTCAGATTTCAAATAAAGCACGGGTACTAAGAGATTGGAATAAAGAAGTAGCCAATTATATCCCGACCAAACCCTTGTCTCAGCTTGTGCTTGATTATCCTGGTGTTAAATTAAGGCATTATTATCCCAGAATCAAAGCTGCCGATTTGCATATGTACGGAGTTATTGTAAACGGTATCAATTATATTGATGGATGTAATACTCGATTTGGAAAACATCCTTTTTGCTCAGAAATGACCACAAGTCTGTATTCCATGACTAAATCGATTTTTAGCTCTCTTGCGGTTATGAGGGCGGAAAAGTTGTGGCCGGGATTTAAAAATGAATCAATTGAATCGTTAGTACCAGAATGCGTAAGTTCTGGAAACTGGGATGATGTCTCCATAGAAAACGCGCTGGATATGGCAACTGGAAATTATATGCAGCCGTGGTTTCAATATGATGAACATGGCTTCATTATGAAAAAACAGTTTTTTGCTCAAGAATCTCGTGCTCGGAGAGTAGACTTCGCTTGTAACAGATTGCCCAGAAAAGCGATACCCGGAAGCAAGATGGTTTCGCATACTTCTGATCATGAGTTAATTAGTTATGCATTGACACAAATGGCAAGCGATTTGTTGGGTAACGGAGCGGATGGTTTTAATGATATTGTGGTTCCTGTTTATGATGAAATTGGCTTAAGTAACACAATTCGGGGAATTCGACGTACTTCAGAAGGCAATGCATGGGGAGGCTATGGCATGTCGGCCAAAGCCAACGATATTGCGCTCTTCAGCAAATGGTTGGCTAGTGGCGAAGCGGAAGCTAGCGGACTTGTGGATGGAGAAATCTTGAATGATATTTTAAGTGGCAATCCTCGAGGATTGTATGCTGGTCTTAAGGATTTTAATTATGACAACGGTTTTTGGCGTTATCATGCAGGAGCAAGAACCGCCATGAAAGCATGTGGAACTGATACTCAAATACCTGTTATGTCGGGATTTGGCGGACATACCGTAGTTATTATGCCTAATGTTATTTTTTACCAGATGACTGATGGTGGCGGAATTGGTTTTAAAGAGACTATTTCGGATATTTTTGACAACATTGACAATACATGTCCATAAACTTACCAAGTCAAAGTTTGGTCATGCGATACATCTATTCAAGAACTAACTAATTTTTAATTATTGTAAATGCAAGGGGTAACAATGGGACAACTATCAAGCTACGACTTTACTTTCGATAAGGATATTTTTAAACGATTGGCATTAAGTGATAGCGGTTTTGTTTTCGATCCAGTCACAGGCAAGAGTTATACAGTCAATGATACTGGTTTTTGGCTGATTAAACAGCTTCAGAAAAATTGTAATTTAGATGCATTACAAACCCAAATTATGCACGAATTCGACGGTGAGGTGAAAATTATTGAGCGTAATGTTGTAGAATTTTTGGATCAAATAAGGCAATACGTTCTTTAAATTTTTGTGAATCTTTTGTCGTCAAGTGTTCGAATAGCAATTACAGGTCTTAATGCAAAACCAGATAATCCCAGTTCTGGTTTGGCTGTCGCCCGCTGCATCCGTGAGTCACCAGAGTTTAATGGAAAAATAATTGGACTAAGCTACGATGTAATGGACTCCGGGCTATATCTGTATGAAATTATCGATTCAGCATATTTGTTGCCCTACCCTTCAAGTGGTGATCAAGCATTATTAGAGCGTCTGCAAGAAATTTATCACAAAGAACCGTTTGATATTCTCATTCCTTGTTTGGATGCAGAGTTACCTAATTTGATCCGACTCCAAAATCATCTTAAACAAATGGGAGTTTCATTATTGATACCTGATACTGAGCAACTAAATAGACGAGACAAGAATCAATTACCTGAACTTTCGAAACAAACAGGGGTTAAATCTCCTGAGATAACTCAAATTTCTCATCCTGGCTTTTTTTATACTTGTCACCAAAAAGGATGGCAATATCCATTGGTTGTTAAAGGTATTTACTATGATGCCGGTATTGCTTTCAATGCAGATGAAGGGGCTGCCTTGTTTCGCAAGATTTCTGCTGAATGGGGATTACCCATTTTGGTGCAAAGATATGTTGTTGGTGAGGAATTTAATCTGACTGGTATTGGCGATGGAAAGGGTCTGTTACATGGTTCGGTTATGATGAGAAAAAGAGCCGTTACTGACAAAGGTAAGGCTTGGGCTGGAGTAACTATTCACGATGAGGTGTTATTGAATACAGCAAAAAAATTAGTAAATGAATTGCAGTGGAAAGGCCCGCTGGAAGTTGAAATGTTAAGAACATCTCAAGGAATATATAATCTTATTGAAATTAATCCGCGTTTCCCTGCCTGGATTTATCTCTCCGCCGCCGCCGGTTGCAACTTGCCTTGGATGTTAGTTAGAATGATTCTGAAGGAAGTGATTAAAAGTCAAACCCCAGAGATTGGAAAGTACTACATTCGTTATTCACAGGACAGCGTGATAGATCGTTGTGAATTTGAAAGTATGACAATTTGGGGTCAACGAAATGAAAAAAACATAAATGAAAAATAATAAACATAATGTCAGCCAAAAAAAACTGGATAAAGCCAACCATCACTCCACATAGAGAAGGCACCCTAAATAAGTTTGGTAGAGTTTCAGCGAAAGAATACATTGAAGTAATTGAGGGAATTCCAGTTAAGGAGTTAATCAATCAATTCGGCTCTCCTCTTTTTGTTCTCTCAGAGAAACAGCTGCGTTCAAATATCCGTCGTTTAAAGCAAGCTTTTGAAACACGCTATCAACCAATTGTATTCGGGTGGTCTTACAAAACCAATTACTTGAATGCAGTTTGTGCTACCCTTCATCAAGAAGGTTCCTGGGCTGAGGTGGTTTCACTTTTTGAATATGAAAAAGCCAGGACTCTTGGAGTACCAGCCAACCGTATCCTATTTAATGGTCCGCATAAGAGTAAAGACACTTTAGCCCTTTGTGTTAAAGAAGGAGCACGTATACATATTGATAACATGGATGAGCTTTACTCACTGGAAGATGTAGCGCGAGTAGCAAATAAAGTGGTTCCTGTAACGATACGATTAAATTTTGATACTGGCTTTGCAGAGCCATGGAGTCGCTTTGGGTTTAATGTCGAATCAGGGCAAGCTATTGATGCAGCAAGGCGAATCAGTAATAGTCAATGGTTGAAATTAACTGGCTTACATAGTCACATTGGTACATTTGTTCTTGATCCCAAAGCTTATTCAGCACAAGTAACAATTATGTGTGAGTTTATGGAGTCTGCGGAACAGCAAACGGGCTGTATCATTGATAGTCTAGATATAGGTGGTGGTTTTGCATCCCGTCTTGACCTTCAAGGTGTATATGTTTCAACTCAACAGACTACGCCTAGCATAGAGCAATATGCGGATGCTATCTGCACAACGCTGTTAAGAGAAACCGCCCAAAGACGCGCACAAAACAAGCCTCAGCCGACACTGATTGTTGAAAGTGGGCGTGCAATTATCGATGATGCTGAAGTACTTATTTCTTCAGTTGTTTCCACTCGGCGACTACCGAATGGCAAGCCAGCCGCAGTTTTAGATGCGGGTGTCAATTTGTTATTTACTGCATTCTGGTATCATCATCGAGTTCAGCCAACGCGACCATTGGACGGTTTTGCCGAAGACACAGTGCTTTATGGTCCTCTTTGCATGAATATTGATGTTGTTCGGCAAAGTATCATGATTCCTCCACTACAAGTAGGGGATCAGTTGATTATCAGTCCCGTTGGCGCCTATAACAATACTCAATGGCTGCAGTTTATTGAGTATCGTCCGAATATTGTTATGATCAATGAAGAAAGCCTGGTTTCGGTTATTCGGCAGGCTGAGGATTTATCTTCTATGAATCAACTTGAATCATTGCCAGAGCATTTAAATGGAAATTTCAAGCTTGACTAAGCAGCTTGAAGGATGGCGTGAGGACGTTGATTTAGAATGGTTGTTTTTTGATATTAAGGGATTATTGCGAAGTTATTCAGCAATTTTTTTTATTCCCGATGCACGTATTGGATCAGTTTTTTTACTGACTAGTTTATGGTTTACCAACACTGGCCTTGCAGGGTTAATGGCGGCAGTTACTGGCACCTTAACAGCAAGAGTTATGCAGTTTACTGATACCCAGAGCGGTTTGTATACCTATAATAGTTTACTAGTAGGTTTGGCGCTAGGGGCAAGCTACAAACTGGATGAACGATTGATGTTGTTAATATGTCTGGCGGCCATCCTCACGGTTTTTGTTACAGTTGCCATTGCTGATGTACTATGGAGGTTTGAAAGGCTACCTGCGCTCAGTTTGCCCTTTGTGTTGGTTGCATTTTCGATGATTTTTGCAGCACATGGCTATGGTGGACTGCATAAAAACTTATTATCATTCATGCCAATTAATTCATTTTTCAATGAGCTGGTAGACCCCTTTTTGATATCTCTGTCATCCATTTTCTTTATACCACATCCTGCTCTTGGCTTGATTTTTTTTATTGGGATATTGCTGGTTTCACGTTACCTGGCTTTTCTTGCAGTTAGTGGCTATTTTGTCGGCCATACCCTTTATCATAATTTGTCAGGCCTACCTTTTTCAACATTGACAGATTGGGCCGGCTTTAATTTTACCTTAACCGCTATGTCACTAGGTGGTGTTTTTATGGTTCCAGGGGTAAGAAGTTTTTTATGCGCGATGTTGGGAGCAGCATTGGCAGCCATACTCACAACTTCAATACAGACTTATTTGTCAATTTTTGATTTGCCTGTTATGGCCATGCCTTTTTTATTGATTACCCTAACTTTACTGACTGCACTGAATAAACGAGTTACCGGCGCTGCTCCATTTTTGCTGCTCGATAGACCTGATTTACCAGAAGCATCATTGGAACGTTCGAGGTTGTCCTTAGTGCGTGGAGGGCAATATAACAGTATTCCCGTTTACGCACCTTTTTTTGGTGAGTGGGTCGTTTATCAGGGGTTTAATGGCAGGCATACACACCATCCTCCATGGCAACATGCACTGGATTTTCTTATTCTCCATGAAGAGCGAAGTTTTCGAAATTCTGGTGCAAAGCTGGAAGATTACTATTGCTTTGGGGTTCCTGTTGTCTCGCCTGTTTATGGGACAGTCGTTCGGTGTATTTCCAATCAAATTGATAATATACCTGGTGAGATAAATACTCAACAAAATTGGGGGAACCTGGTTCTAATCAGTTTATATAATCAATGTTATGTTTTACTTTGTCACTTAAAACAACACTCCCTGGAGGTTGTAGAAGGGCAGATTGTTAAGCCGGGTCAAATCATTGCTTGTTGTGGAAATTCTGGGCGCTCTCCACAACCTCACCTTCATCTCCACATTCAAAAAGGTGCAAGCCTGAATAGTCCAACGGTCCCCTTTCATTTAACTCAGGTTATTACTGTTGATAAAGCAGAAACAAAATTTTTCAAATTTTATAGTCGACCCGTTGAAAACCAGAGAGTAAGTTTTCCAACGCCAAATCCTTATTTAAAAGCAGCTTTACACTTGCCAGTTGGCAAACAACTGTACTATCGATTTCGGATAAATAATCAAGATTGGCAGTCTCGAATTGTTACGGTTGTTGTGACAGTGAATGGTCAATTTCGCTTGAAAATTTGTTCTGGCAGTGATGTCGCGTTTACCGAGACTGATCAAATGATTGCCTTTTATGACCGCAGAGGCAACCATGATTTATTTTTGGATCTTTTTGTCCTGTGTTTGGGGGTAACGCCTTTCGGGGAAAAAACACTTTCATGGGAAGATCAACCTTCCAGACAATTATTTCCATTGCCTGCTATGAAACAATTTATAGAAAACCATTTCCATTGGTCGCATAAAGGTTTACTTTCAAGTTACCAAAGACAATGGCAGGAAAAGCAGAATGCATGGCTACAAACTGCAGAACATCAATTAAATGGGATTGTTAGTAAAAGATCTATTCATACTCAGGCAACTATTGACCCAGAAAAAGGATGTACTCAACTAGTTCTGAACGGAAAGACCATCCGTCTTGAAGCCGAATTATGTGGAACAGGCCTGGAGAATGATATAGGCATTCCACAACATATTTCCAATGTTTATTCATTATTTGAGAAAAATAATGAGACCACGTTGCATTAATCATCTTTTTCTATGTATATGCATTTATGCTTCTATTGCTAGTGCAGAGGATAGTTGGAAGTTTCAGTTAGACATTCAAGGGGAAGGTGGAGGGTATAGGAATTCATTATTTCGTAATTATTATGTTTCAGGGGGTGTGTATGTTCATGCAAATCACAATAGGGGTGGCGTTACTTTAGGATATAACCGTAGCCGGATTGATTTTAAATTTGGTATTGGAGATATATACCAGGAAGACTATTATGCTAGTGGCCGGGTACATTTTAAACCGGTAGTTTTAGAGGGTATTTTTACGACTCGTTTTGATTTTTACCGAATCAATAATAATGATCCAGGCAATTATACTGATGATATCATTATTCTCGCGCCACAGATTTCGTGGATAAATCAGAATCGATCTTTTTATTTGGACGTGGGTTATGCTCGTTCTATCTATCGCAGGGATTTGGATGTTGACCAATTAACCCCGACTGTTGGTTTTGCAGTTAATGACGGACATGACTGGATACAGTTACGCACCTATTTAATTAAATCTTCAAATCCATTACGTTCGCAAGGAAAACATGAGACAGTTGCTGTTGACGCAAAATGGACACACTATTTTGGTGATGATAAACCTTTGTACTTTTTGGAGTATATTAGAGTTGGTTTGTTGATTGGTGAGCGAGTTTTTGCTGTCGATGGCGATGCTCTTGATGTCTTTAATCTTTCTAATACCCAAAAAGGGACAATATCATTAATGACCAAATGGGCTTTAACAGAAAAACAGAAAATATTGTTAGGAATAGGGATTAGTCGCTATAAGAATGGGTTTATCAATGATACTTATACCCTGCCGATCGGATATGCTGGTTATTCTATTTCTTTCTGATTTTTTTGTGTGTTGTTCAAGTTATAGAAAATGAGGTTAAAGCGGCATTATTTTAGGGCGAGCCACTGTAGCTCAATGTTAACAGTTGCCTGGATAATCAAAATTGAGGAAGCATTACAATGAAAATACAATTTAAAGTCAATGTTGTAAGAGGGTTATCTGGTTTTATTGCTTTTTTTTAATCACAACGCAGCTTATTGCCAGCCAAACTACTAACGAAAAAGGCTTTCGTTTTGAAGAAAAATCTTCTTTACTAGATTTTACTCGTGCCGGTGGGCGAAGGATTAGGAGGTGCTGCGTGGCTGGATTTTGACTAGGATGGTGATTTAGACCTATTCTTAACGGGGGGCGGTAGTTTTCTAAAGTTAACTCCAGGAGTTTCTCAAAATGGATTATTTGAAAATAATGGGGATGGATTTCCGGATATAGTTGTTGTTCGGACAGCTTTTCAAATAACTCTGCCAGCTTTTTATAACTTCAGTTTTAATATTCCCATTGGCCAGCCATTATTACTTCAAAATAAAGGCAACAATAATAATTGGATTACGGTTAAGCCGGTTGGAACAATGAGCAACAGCATGGGAATTGGGGTTCGAATTGAATTGTTCTCATCTACCAGCCCGACTGCTCTTAAAGTTAGAGAAGTCCGGGCAGGCAGTAGTTTTGCTTCATCAGAAAGTCCTTGGCCAACGTTTGGTTTGGGTCTTGGTCCTAATCCCGATTACAACTTGAGAGTTAGTTGGCCATCAGGGCTGGTTGAGGAGTATCCTTCTGTGCCAAAAAGGAAAATTTTTGAAATAATTGAAGGCAACGGTATAGCCTTAACAATTGATTGATATTTTGGTAAAAAAGTTCTATAGCTCACTCTCATATTACGCGGTGGATCAGTAACCTAAAAAAACGGAAGCGGATGCTTATCTTCAAATCGGTATGGAACGTTGATGCCAAAGATGAAATCATTCGCTTCATCGGTGAGTCCAAATGCGACGAAAGGTTCTACAAACAATGCTTTAGTAAATTTGATAGTTGAACTAAACTGAAGCGAACTGATATTCTGCGCTGAGCCAGGCATTTCTTTTCCATTAATTTCATTTCGTAACATAGTAGTACCACTTAATGCTACAGCAACGCTCACTCGGTTATTCAAAGAAAAACCGCCCCCAAGTGAATATGAAATCTGATCTCCAAGGTCAACGCCTCGTGCTGGTAATGTGGAGGTATAGCCGATTGATCCAAAGAAGACCACTGGGTCGATTGTTTTGGTCAGAGACATGCTGGCTCCAATATTCCAAAAACCGGAACCTAATCTTTTTTCCTCTTTTCCGGTTGGGGCTTTTGCATTTAGGTTGACGGTAATACCCGGGTATGAGCCGGTTTCATGAAAGGCTGTATATCTAAGTGACCCACTAATATCACCTAATCCAATAAAATTATCATGCTTCACTTGGTTTTTTCCTTCCTCCGGAACAAAAGGAGCAAAATTCCCTTCTTGCTGGTTATAACTAAAAGGAATTGAGAGGCTTAGGGCAAGGTCGTCAATGATGCCATAGCTAATACTTACGCTTGAATCGACGGAACGGGAAGTTAATTTGGGGCTAACTTGTTTATTTTTATCTGGACAAAAGACTGAGCCAGGCTGTGGATTGAAACAGGCGGTGCGGGTAGTATCTTGTGCGTAGCTCAAATCAAATTCTACTTCCATTTCACCTTTTTTAAATAATACTTTTTGCCGTCTTAAAAAGGTATCCAATTGTCTTTGCATATCAGCCTCTTCTTCTTCTCTATCTCCTTCCGCTATACCACCTGCGTCTTTTTTAACTTTTGGTTCATTTTCAGTCTCAGGAGCAGCTTGTGCAACTTGGGTTTCGGCAGACGGGTTTTGTTTAAGCAGCTTCTGCATTTGAGCTTTTAGAATTTCAACTTCCTGCTCTAGTTTCTGATATTCTTTTTTTGGAACATAATCTTTCATTGTTGGAGATGAAGTTGGATGGGTCAATGTGGTTCTATTCAAATGTATTTTTTTTTGAACAGTCTTTTTAGAACGTTTGCCTGGTATATTAATAACCTGAGTTTTGTCAGCTAGGCCAGCTATGGTCAGACGTCTGAGCGCCCTTTCAAGATTTGCTTGGGAAGAAAAAGCACCGGCCGCAACTTTATAGCCATTTTTGCCGGAAATAATTCTTGTTTCAAATTTTAGTTGACGTAATTTTGTGGCAGTTTGTTTTGCCTCTTCTATAGTGGGAAAAGTACCTAAATGAATTCCATGTAGTGTTGTTTGGTTTTTGGCCGCTATCGTTGATGTTGAATAAATAACTAATACTATAGAAAGAACAATGACGGACAAAAAATTTTGATAATTAACGAATACTTTTAAATTTGTGACAGGGTCGGGTCTGGAGGAAAGTATTTCAGATAAGTTAAGCAAAATATGATTCATAATTATTTTTCTTATTTTAAATGCTAAAGATGGGTTTAAGTCAAAAGATCGGCGCTAGCGTACTCCGGATCGTCGAACCAAGTTAATAGAATAATTTTGTATTCTATTTGGCCCCAAAATAACTCTTCGCAAGTCGGGGCGTACATAATCATCTGGCCGCGAAAGCGCTAAAGGATAGCGAAGGATATTTTCCTCACCAGATTTTCCAAGCGCGAAAATAATGCCACCATATTCCTCTTTAAAATGAGCAATGCTCATGCGAAGGTTTCCTCGGCCGGGGTCAGCCAAAAAAACCCGGTCGCCAGCTATTCCTCTTAAAACAGCAAAATGATGATAACCAAATGGTTCTACATAGACAATGACTGGAGCTTGAAGCTGTCTTAGTTGATCAATTGTTAGCTTAAAACCAGCTGCTTTATAGCCTTTTTTTTGGGCTGCGTATTTCAAGTCCAAAAGCGAAAATCCGGCTTTCTTTTTACGCCTGCGTTCCTCGTCTGACAGTTTATCTGTTCTAACTTTGAGGATATCAAGTATATCTTGTTCAGATAGGTTCTCACCATAATAAAAGGCCATAAGTGTGGTTAAGGCAGCAGCGCCACAGGAAGCATCAAGTTTCTGTTTTACTACATGTTTATCGCGAAGTTCTATCCAGGTATGGCGTTTTACTGATTGTGTCTTTGAAGTTCGTGCTGTGTTGCGGGCTGGAAGGGCTTCATGCGCAAAAACAGTATTATTGAAAGTTGTAAGTAGAAATACCGAACAGATAATGAATGGGTTTCGTTTAACCATCCACGAATCACGTATTATTAAACTAACAGCGGTTCCTCTAAACATTCTCTTATACTAACATGAAACTTTGCGGCTTTTTTTTGATTTTTTTAGGTCGTCTATAAATGACTATATCAGGCATTGATATTTAATAACGATTGCTTAGTTCAGGAGATATTTTGGGCGCTTTAAAAAACTAATTGATGACTAAAGTTATTTAGCTGGATGTTTTTGAAGCAATGAAAAATATATTGTATATTGAAGTCAATGGGTTGATATTAATGGCGATGGGATATTAGAAGCCTACAACGTTTTGAATGTGACTAGATGTTACAGGCAGCTGATTTGAAACTGTAATAATTGAAAATCCGCCAATACCAGTTCGTTCGGAAGAGCATAACGAAACTCCACTGCCGTCGGTATTAGCTCCATTCCCGATACAAAACGCCCCTCCTTCAGTTGAAGCTAACTCAGAATTTTCAACTGGGACAACTTGAATCAATTCAAGAGCGTAAAAATCATTTGCTACTGTTGTTGATGTTGTAAATATTACGGAAATAACACTGACAAAGATACTGATTCTTTTCATGATTTATTCTGCTCTGAAAACAGATAGTAAAAGCAATTTAAACCTAAAAACCCTAGCAAACAAACTCTGTTGGGTATTGTTTGCCAGGGCATCTATGCAGTCTATTTCCTCAAAAAATGGGTTATAGAATGCATTTCCTGAAATATTGGTTAATGAAATTAGAAACCAACAACACTCAGGAATTGAGCTGAAGTAACAGGTGCTTCGTTAGATACAGTGAAAACTGAGGTGCCACCGGTACCAGCTAATAGGAAAGAACACAAAGATACGCCGCCACCTTCAGTATTTGTTCCTGTATTGTCGCAGACAGTTCCGCCTTCAGTAGCGGCTAGCTCTGCGTTTTGGACAGGGGCAGCTTGAATATTACCAAGAGCGCGGAAATCTTCCGCCATTACAGATGTTGATAATGCAACAGCCATAGTACCAGCTAATAAAGTTACTTTTTTCATTATTTTTTCTCCTAAGTGTTAAATAAGAAAATGAGAGTCGTTTATTATTTTTTAACTCTCAAGTTAACTGGAGTTTTTAGATTTTTTTTAAGTGGTCAGAAGTAAAGCTGCTATTCTGAGTTTGTGTCAATTGAATACGAACCCTAATAAAGCATCTTCCTTAATAACTTAAATTGATTCAAAATCTAAGAAACTTCAGTTGCCATAACTCTAACATTCAAACCTAGGTGATTCAAAAAAATTTTTTTTTAGATAGGCAATTAAAAATTCAAGACAATAAAGAAAACAATATTATAATCATAGCATTGCACGAACCGTTCAAGGACGCGTACTCATTAGATTGCAAAAAATTAGTCTAGAGCCTACGCTATTCTGCCGTAAATGACTTCGTTTTAGAAGATGTCGGTGACAGGCTCTTGACAACTTGTTGAATAAACATTGAAGCCATATGGTGATAAACCAATGCCTCAAAAACAAGGGTTGGGAGAAAACCAACCCTTGTTCAAAAGTAAATGTTTTTAGGGTAAAAGCTTGCGTTAAGCTTAAATATGAGTTTTTTTCATCCCAGAATTAACGATGGTGCCGAATTCTTATTCCTGCAATTCCCAACAAAGCGCTTGTCAATAGCCATATGGAAGCCGGGACAGGTACAAAAGTAGCTCGTACTGCCCAGCGTGAGTCTGGTAATTCGACAATACTTCGTCTGAATAAGTCACCATGTGGTCCTCCAAAGACAAAGCCATTATCAATAATTTCCCCAGCAACCAATAAATCAAAGGTGTCTCCAACTTCAGGCTTAAATGCCTGGGCAGACGCATCCGGAGACAGGATGTCATCCACTAATTTGATAAAAAAAGCCCCATCAAGAATAGCAGTCTGCAAAATTTCCAGGGTGTCATATTCTAATCCTCTGACATTTCCAGCAATTTCAACAGTGGTGATGCCCGTTCCTGTTTGGGTAAAATTGCCGTTGAATCTGTTTGTTTCAGTATTGTTGAAAATATTTCCTTCTTCCAGTTGGCCGCCAATGAGCAAATTTGCTCCCTGGAGTGATAAAACACTAGCATTAGTAAAGTTAGACTTGATTAAGATCTGTTTCCTTGGTTCTCCTTCAACTGTTTGATATAGCTCTGGCAAATCAACTATGAAAGCACCATTATTGAGAACTAGCCCGGGGCCGGTAATCGAGCGACCCACCGCTTTGGCACTAAATATCCCCTGTATGAATAACACTGAGCCTCTGGATATAGTAGATCCTTCTGCAGGGCCATTAGATAATATGAGGCTGCCGGCTTCCCAACTTGATTCTTGGCCACCTGCTACAACAATCCGTTCACCGCGGATAACCTTAAAACCAGTACTTTCCATTTTTAATCCACCATTCGCAAGTAAAAGTGCGGGTGGGGCTGTCCCAACTTCTGGACCTCCGATAACCCCTTTGCGAAATATTGTCTTATCAGCAACCGCTACAGTCCCCGAACCACCTAATGAGCCGCCATCCAGGATTAAGGTCTGCATATCACTTTGTAGCGCATTGAAGTTTGCAGTTCCTCCACCAGTAATAGTTGTTTGACGTACGTTGTAGGTGCCACCCATATTGACAGTTCCTCTAAGGCGGCCAAATTCAACGTTTTCTCCAGTAATACTCGAACTTGAAAGTAACTCGTACTGGCCTCCTTTAAAAGTAATCTTTCCTTGTTCCCCAGAGACAAAAGCACCGGAACTGGTTCCACCACCGTTAAGCACTAACTCACCGATCTGGGCGCCCATAAAGCCATCGTTGTTTACTTGAGTGTTTAGGGTAACCGTTTTATCAGTGCTGCTTAAACTGGCAACAAAAGCACCCTGATTGTCAAATTTCCCCTTTCCTGCAATCAAGCCCATTTTGGCGTTATCTGCTTTGGCGATAAATAGTGCTTCTGCCTCATTGATGAAACCAGATTCACCCGAAAATGACATGCGAAAGTTGCTGCTGTTCCAATTTGCAGTTTGTTTTTTGCTATTGATGACGGTAGCACTGTCCTTGAACACCATTGAGCCACTTTCACCCAGTTCCATGCCTCCAGCTGCAAGGATTTTACCATTACCCGAAACAGTACCTCGCTTCCAATTAAAGATTCCATTGATTTTTAAAGTGCTGCTATCGGTATTGAGGGTGCCTCCGTTAAGATTAAAATTTTGAACTGGATCGTAATAACTTTTATCCAGATATATTCCCAAAAAACCGGTTCCGTTAACAGTGGCATCATAATGATCAATATTAGGATCTCCGCCCTCCCAATTATTAGGATCGGACCAATCGCCATTTTTTAATCCATCTCCTGTCCAAATTAAAGACGTATATGCAGCTTGAACGTTTGAAAAATTTAACCCAATAATTAAGGTTAAAACTAAAGCTTTGATCATTTGAATGGTTTTTATTGTGTAGTTGTTTTCATGCAAGATAACGGAAAAGTTAGGTTGACCTTGAAAAAAAATAAAGTACATATTTCCTCCTGGTGTTATATATTTTCAATATACTTCAGTTGCTTGGGCTTTAAGTAAGACCAAAGATCGGAACCAAAAAGGCTCACGTCATTTTCGTGCAGGGTTAAGAGGTAGCAAATTTTGTTTACTTCGCCCTGTATCCATGACTTCACTACGGCACAGGTAGCAAGCTCTTGATTCATCCCGGTTTGAAAAATGCCCGCTTAAGCTAAGGGTGAAGCTAAGAATTTTTCAACTCCGTGCTAAACCAATGACTTACCTCCAGTTATCCGCAATGAAATCACGGATTCAGGCTCAACTAAATAGCTATAGATAGTTTCCAATTTAATGTTTGGACGTTTCTTCGATATTGTCTAATAGAGTTTAGCCAAGCATCGTTTCCACAATACAATAGTTTACAAAAGAGGTTATTAGAAAAGATTTAGTATAAGCGCAATATTTAATATTATTTTAAAAAGCGCTTGAAATCGTTCTGTATTCTTGCCTCCTCATTGCTATAGCTAACCTAATTTATTGTGTTTTTTCTCTACCTGCAAAAACAGGTTACTCCATAAACATACTGTATTCAATAGCCCGCTTTCTACAGAAATGAATAAGACCTAGCAAAGACCCTTCTCCATTTTGTGCCATTTGAATGGTAAATGGCAATGAAGTCAGATTATTACCGGTTGATATCAGTATCTGTTTTTCTAGATGGATTTAAGGTTTCGGTCTCTCAATTGGAATTTTGTTTTGATACTAAAGAGAGTTAATATTCCCATCATAAATAGCCATATACCAGCGGGAATTGGTACCGGGCTATTTGATGGTGAATCAATAGTAATGGTATCAATAAAATAATCCCATTCATTGTCAACCAGGTCAGGCAAGAATAGAATGGAAGTGATGGGTTGACTGTCTGTTTCTAATTTGAAATCGGCAAAGCCATTTGTTGGATTAGGCGCTAAATTGTCAAGAGAAACTGAATCGACCAATGTTTCGTTTGAAAACGCTTCAATAATATAACTGCCGGAACGATTCAAACCATTAACAAGAAGGCCTTCGATAGAGGTCGCGCCAATCGATTCGACAATTTGAATGGATAAAGAAGAATCAAGGCTAGGGTGTCCAATCACGCGACCAGAAGGATGATTTGCTGTTCCGTACAAATTTGGTGAAGTGGAAAAAGCTGTTGTGGGAGTAAAACTTGGCAGTCCAAGTACGACTCCACCGTCCAAAGTTATTCCATCTTCAATTGTGATGCTTTGAGCAGGGCCAGCTCTTCCAAAAGTCTTTGCTGCACGTACAACTTCGGGACTTTTTTCAAAATCAATGACCAGAGGTTGACTAAATACTGCTTCTGACAAAACCAAAAAACCGAATAAAATACTCGTTAAGACACATTTTTTTGACAATTGAAAACTGTTCATTTCCCCACCTTTATAGTTGTTTTTAGCTAGATTGGTATAATTATTGTACTGTAGTCTTTGTGATAGATTAGAATTAATGTCATTACAATTGCTGTTGAAAAACGGTACCCAATAAGCTTGTTGAGTGAAGGCTATAGTACTGCTTTTTCAATGTATTGCATAGCAGAAGCATAATCAACCTTTACAATTACGGGCAAAAAAGTTAGTCTCAGCTGACAGCTTTACTGTTTTTTCTTGGGCAAACCACTAATCCTGATTCTTGCATCTTATATTTCAGGCTGTTAGGCGGGAGTTTTAGTACTGCTATTAAGTTAACAGTATTTATAATTTTGTAGGTTGGGTTAGCGGTAGCGTAACCCAACATTTTCTAAATTTTGTCGGGTTACGCTACCGCTAACCCAACCT
>CAZGYJ010000010.1:3930-31496 GCA_964530345.1 uncultured Methylomonas sp. | reverse complement strand
ATATTTTTAGTCTTTCTTCAAAAAATCAATAATAATTTTTGTCAAATTTTTTGCCTGATTGGTTTTGAAAATATGTTGGGCGTGTGCAGATCCTTCAATCTCTACAAATTTCTTGGGGTCTGGGGTTTTATTGAATTGATTTTTAATTGTTTTTGCAATTGATTCCTTTTTGCTGACAATATATAAAATATTGCCTTTGAGTTGTTCCGGATTAGCAATTGGCATCGGAGATAGCAAGATTAATTTGTTAATATCACCTTTTTTTGAATGGGTAGAAGCCTTTGCAGCCGCGCCTCCTCCCATGCTGGCTCCAAGTACAGAGATGCTGGTTATATCTGGTTGTTTGTCAAGAAAATTGATTGCCCCGAGAATATCTAGGTACATTCCACTAGGGCCACTTCCAATCGTTGATTGTCCGTAACCTCTAAAATCAATGGCCAATACACTTAAATTATTTCTGGATAATTCAGAGCTTAATTCTTCCCAACTTTCTTTATTAAAAATGGCGCCATGCGCCAAAATTACTGCATGTTTGCCTGACGGATAATAATTTGCAAAAATTTTTGCTCCGTCATCGGTAGTAAATGAAACGGACTGAAAAGATTTTGCATTTGCTACAGATAAGAAGCAGGCAAAAAATATCGTAACTATTTTTTTTATTGAAGGAATCATAATAAAACCATTGTCAAAAGATAAGAATAACACTTAGTTGCGGCGATTATAATAGTTTTCCAATTCTTTAAGTCGTTCGGGTGTGCCGATATCCATCCAGAAGCCATGGTGAAGTTCCCCACTAATCCTGTTTTTCTGCGCTGCATTTCGAAGTAATGGGGCTAATTTGGATTTTCCTGGAAGGGTGTTTGCAAAAAGTTCTGGGTGATATAGGCCAATTCCACTAAAGGTAAATTTTTTAGAAGTTTGCATTTTGATGACATTATTTTCTAAACCAAAATCTCCTCCAGGATGATGTTTTGGATTTTTAATAAGTACCAAATGCGCCAAGTCAATCTTTTTATTGGTTAGGCGGGATAAAGGAAAATTACAAGCGATATCTGCATTTATAACAAGAAAAGGTGCATTACCAAGCAAGGGTAGCGCATGGATGATTCCCCCGGCTGTTTCCAAGGCATTCTGACCTTCTTTCGAATATTGGATAGTGGCATTAAATTGGGATCCATCACCAAGCGTATTTTCAATTTGTTCGCCTAAATATGCCAGGTTGATAACCAGATCTGTAATGCCTGCAGCTACAAGTGACTCAATAGTATAAACGATGAGTGGCTTGTTATTGACTGTGAGTAATGGTTTTGGTGTGGTGTTGGTAAGAGGTTTCATGCGTTCACCTCTGCCAGCAGCTAATATAAGAGCTTTCATAGTGTCAAACGCCAGGCCGGCATGACTGTGTTCTGAAAAAAATCATTGAAAGCACTTAATTCTGGATATTTGGCACTAGTATTAAGTACATAATTTATTGTTCTTGGAATATCTTGCAAATAATTTGACTTATTATCCCGTAAATGGAGTCTGGCAAAAATACCAATGGCTTTCAGATGCCTTTGAATCCCCATTAGGTCAAACCAAAATTTAAAGGTGTGGAAGCTATAATCAATATTATTAGTATCTTTCAAATGTTGATAATACTGCTTCAACCATTGTTCAGTCATCTGTTCAGGCCATTCAATATAGCAATCTTTAAGCAGTGATGCCAGGTCATAGGTGATGGGCCCAATAACGGCGTCCTGAAAATCAATAATACCTGGGTTGTTTGCCGATGTTACCATCAGGTTTCTTGAATGATAGTCTCGATGGACGCATGTAGTAGGTTGTTCTAATGCGGATTTGATAAGTAGTTGTTTGGTTTTTTCAATAATTGTGTGTTGTTCAAAAGTAACTGTGATGTTTAATTTTTTTTCAAGAAACCATTCAGTAAAGATATCAAGTTCTTTGTTTAACAGATCAAAGTCGTAAACAGGTAATTGGCAATTATTGAAATCTATTTTTGACTGAAGCTTGAATAGGCTGTTGAGCGCTTGGCCATAGAAAATACCGGCATTTTCTTGGTTGAGCAAATCCAGGTAACATTTTTTTCCAAAATCTTCTAGTAATAAAAATCCTTGCTCTAGGTTGAGGTGATAAATATTTGGGATATTTATTCCAGTTGAGGCAAATAAACCAGCTACTTCAATAAAAGTTTTAATATTTTCTTTTTCAGGTGGCGCATCCATAACCACATAAGTTTGATTATTACAAGATATCCGAAAGTAACGCCGGAAGCTTGCATCGCTAGAAGCAGGGGTAAGTGAATCAATGGTCATTTTGAGATCATTTATTAACCATGATTGAATTGCTTTTTTTCTGATATCTTGTTTTTCCATATAAGATTCTTTTTTAAAAGACTTTAGTAAATTCAGGTAAAATATTTGGCTGCATTCAGTTTTTTATCGACAGTTTAAATAATACCTTTCATTTTCAATGTTTGTTCGTTTTGTTACAGGGATCTTTTTTTTATTGTATACCGTTTTTGTTGGTGCGGAGGAGTCGATAACCGGCTGGAATTGTGAACAGACAACAGAAAATAAGCAATGGCGTTGCGTCAGCCAAAAAAAAATTGAACCTAGTGAGTCATCCTCAGCTTCTGAAAAACAATCTTCCCAAGAGCTGGAAGTAAGGAAAAGCAATTCTGAAATCAAAGATATTTCTGAGCCTCTAACATCCCACTACGATCTGAATACTCCCTTAACAGTACCTACCGAAGCAACTTTTGAGCCGCCGCGCACTGAAAATCAACAAAATGGTTGGCATTGCAAAGCCGACACGGAAAAAAGTAGTTGGGATTGTAATTTGGTTGGCCCGGATCCTCAAAGTCAGCCAAGATTAATGGCCGAAGAGGATTACTCAATTTTCAGGATTTTTGGTAAGCCGACTTACAATCAAAAGGAAGAGAATATTTTCCTGACCTTGATGAATGAGTTTAAAAGTAATCCCTGGGGGGCTTGTGTTGGACCAAGAAAAACGGCCCCACCACAATTTTTAGCAGACCTGGGGCTTAGGGAATCAACTCCAATGGAGATTATCTCTGATTATTCAGAAATTTTTGATGAAGAAATCAGCAGTTTTATGGGTAACGTCGATTTGCGCCGCGCTGATCAACATATGATGGCAGGGATGGCCACTTATGATTCCGTTGCAGAAACCATGGATTTACAAGGTCATGTTTTATATAGTGAAAATGGGCTTGCGTTATTTAGTGATACCGCATTTTTAAAACTTGCTGATGATAAAGCAAGACTGAGAAATGTTCTGTTTATATCCCCTGAGGCTCCATTACGAGGACGAGCCAAGGTCGCCTACCGGGATTCAGCAACGTTTTCTTATTATAAGCAAGCAAATTTTACCAGTTGTCCGCCTGGTAATCAGGACTGGATTATGCATGCGTCACGGTTAAAATTGAATAAAAAAACTGGAAAAGGTTCTGCGAAACATGCCTGGCTGGAATTTAAAGGCATTCCTTTTTTATATTCCCCATACTTATCTTTTCCGCTTGATAATCGTAGGCTTACAGGGTTCTTAACGCCAAGCTGGGATAATACTGACAGAAGCGGTTTTGGTGTTCACATTCCTTTTTACTGGAATATTGCTCCCAACTATGATGCTTTGTTCTGGGCAAGGTATTTCAGCAAGCGTGGTTTTGCTTTTGGTTCACTATTCAGATATTTGACAGAAACTTCAGAAGGTTCATTTGAATTTGAGCTTTTACCTAGTGATGATCTGGCAGGGGAAAGTAGAGGTGGTTTGTTTGATAATAACGGTAATCAGGTTACGCTTGCCGATGGTACGCTGGATCAATTTGCAACTACTAAATCTTTTCGTGGTGCTGCTCGTTTTAAAAATACGACCCAATTCACCAATACCTTAAGCTCAAATATGGATCTGAATTATGTGTCTGATCCTTATTATTTTGATGATTTGGGGAACAGCTTACGTATTTCAACGGCATCCTATTTGCATAGTTTCGCTAATTTTTCCTATAACGATCAGTTTGGAAATAAGGATGAAGAACAAACGGAAGTTTCTTTTTTTACCCAAGTAGAAAACTATCAGAATATTGATATCAGACAAACAGGATCGCCATATCAACGATTACCGCAAGTTACACTGGATATTGACAGGGATTTTGATTTTATGCCGCTTTCTTTAGAGTTGGAGACTGAATATGTTTATTTCCATAAAAAAAATATTGATGATTTTTTTGGTATTGAACTGGATGATTTTCGTTCACCATCGATTATTAAAGCAGAGCAGGAGCGTATAAACAGGGGGGAAAATGTAGATCCTTTGGTAGGTCAGAGATTTAATATCAAACCTTCAATTAGTTTTCCTTATGAGACAGCCAGTTTTTTCATTACCCCTAAAATTTCCGTGCAGCATACCCAATACTGGCTGACAAACCGGCAAGCAGATAAGCCAGACAGAATTTCCAGGACATTACCGATTGCTTCACTAGATACAGGATTGTTTTTTGAGCGGGAGTTTGGTGATCAGGATTCTGGTTATATTCACACAATCGAACCACGTTTATTTTATGTTTATATTCCATTTAAGGACCAGAATGATATTCCATTATTTGATACCGGGGAATTTGATTTTACAGGCAGCCAGCTTTTTAGAGAAAACCGATTCAGCGGTAGTGACAGAATACAAGATACCAATCAGTTAACATACGCTTTGACGTCCCGATTATTGGAATCAGATAGTGGACGGGAATTATTGAATTTTACCGTAGGTCAGATTGTCTATTTCCAAGACAGGAAAGTGACCTTGACTGAAAATGACGATCCTGAAACCAATACCTTGTCGAATCTTGTCGTTGGTTTAAGTGGCAGAATAACGGATCATCTAACATTTTCTTCCGGTGCACAGTGGAATCCTGATACCGGTGATTTTGATCGTTATCAGGCTGCGCTTCGCTATCGCGGACCTGACAGGCAGCTTTTGAATATTGGTTATCGCTTCAGACGAAGTGAGTTCTTGATAGACAAGAATACTGGTTTTGTAAGCCGTGATTCGATTACAAATAAAGAGTTGTTCAGGAAAAAAGGCATTGACCAATTTGATGTTTCGTTTTTATGGCCAGTGTACGAGGGATGGAGTGTTATTGGTCGGTGGCAGTATTCTTTTCTGGACAAAGTGACGTTGGACAGCTTTCTGGGAATAGAGCTTGATAATTGCTGTTGGCGTTTTCGAATTCTTGGCAGATATTTTGTCAGTAATCTTGATAGCAATACGGTGAGTGACAATATTGAGCCCGAAACAGCTATTTTCTTTCAGTTTGAACTTAAAGGGCTTAGTAGTTTTGGCGAGGATCTGGATATTTTCCTGGAAAGACAGATAAATGGTTATCGAAGATACCTTGATGAGTAATGATGGTGAAAATTAGAATTAAGTGGTGGTTGGCTGTTATTTTAGCGGGAAAGCTAATGTTAACTGGTTCTATGGTATATGCAGAATATCTGGATCGTATTGTGGCCGTTGTTGAAGATGATGTGATCCTGGATAGTGAGCTTTATAGAGAAGTTGCGGCTATAACTGAGAAGTTGAGAGCATCAAAAACCATGATGCCTCCTGCATATGTGGTAAGAAGGCAGGTTCTGGAACGATTAATTATAGATAAACTACAGCGACTGGTAGCAGAAAAGTCCGGTATTAGAGTCACTGATGAAATGTTGAGAAGCTCAGTAACGGACATTGCCAGGCAAAACGGTATGAATTTGCAACAGTTTAGAGGCGAGTTGGAAAAACAAGGGATGTCTTATGATAGCTTTGTTGAGAGTGTAAAGAATGAGATTATTATAAACCAGCTCAGAGGAAGGGAGATAGGTAGTCGTATCAAGGTCACTGACAGAGAGATTGATCATTATTTGGAAACCCAGGGGCAGGCAGGTGCAGATAAAATTAAGTATCGATTGGGGCATATTCTGATTGCGGTTCCCGAAGGTGCTTCTGCAACTAAAATACAGAAGGCGAGAGCTAAAGCTGAAGAGATAATTAAAGATCTTAAGGCTGGGGCGGATTTCAAACGAAAAGCGATTTCAGTTTCAGCAGGAGGGCAGGCCCTTAAAGGCGGTGATTTGGGATGGCGGACTTTAGGTCAACTTCCGACCTTGTTCGTTGATCATGTCCGGGAATTACGCGTTGGAGATGTTTCTGAACCTATTAGAAGTCCAAGTGGCTTCCATATTATTAAATTGTTGGAAGCAAAAGGTCTAAGTGATGATGTTCATATCATTACCCAAACCAAGGCCCGTCATATATTGATAAAGACTGATGAATTGACCAATGATGCAGAGGCAAAAAGACGATTGCTTGATATCAAGGAAAGAATTGCCAATGGTGAAAGTTTTGAGACTTTGGCCAAATCCAATTCTGACGATACCGTGACTGCATTGAAAGGTGGTGATTTGGGATGGGTTGAGCCAGGTGCATTAGTACCTCCCTTTGAAAAAGCAATGAAAGCTTTGGCTATCAATGAGATTAGCGATCCGGTACAAACCCAGTTTGGCTGGCATATTATTCAGGTTCTTGATCGTAAGGAAAAGGATAATAGTGAAGAATTTAAAAGAAACCAGGTCAGGGAAGAAATCAGAAAACGGAAAATTGAAGAGGAAACGGAGCTTTGGTTAAGACGATTACGTGATGAAGCTTATGTTGAAATTCATATGGATGCACTGTAGCCGGTAGACAAGAATAACAACATGAAAAAAGATATTCAGTTCCAGAAACAATTGGAGGATAGAATAAGGACGGTCGTCAAAGACAAAGATTTAACTGAGTATATTGTTTTACAGAAGAGCATATTGTCGAAATTGGATATTGATCCAATCGTTGCAGCAGCAGCATTGAACTTTTTGTTGCAGGAACAGTTTTGCAAGGCTGAAGAAGAAAAAAAATTTAAAACGGAGCGGAACCAGGCTTGTGCTTTACAAAATATACGAATGTTTTGGTATCGAATCGAGGTTGGAAAAGAGCATAGAATTTCGGTCGAAATATTAAAACAAGTTTTGGTTGAAGAGTCAGGTGTTGAGCGGCGACAAATCGGGCGTATCGATATTCGAGATCAATATACGTTGGTTCAATTGCCAAATGGAATGCCGACTGAACTTTTACAGCATTTGAAAGCAGTTACCATCAATCAGAAACAATTAGGTATTCAACGTTTAAAAAAAAGATCTGGGAAAAAACACAGAAAGAAAAAATCATCAGTCAGCCACAAAAGGGTTGCTGTGCATCTCCTCGCCAAAAGTTGACATGGGGCCGTGGCCAGGTATAAAAGCAACCTTTTCACCTAAAGGCCATAGTTTATCCTTGATGGAATGAATTAATGTATGAAAATCGCCTTTAGGAAAGTCAGTCCGGCCAATGGATCCATTGAATAGTACATCGCCAACCCAGGCTAATTTTTCTTGTGGATTAAAGAAAACGATATGGCCTGGCGTATGCCCGGGGCAGTGGATGACATCAAGCTTGATGTCGCCAAATTCAACTTTATCGCCATCTTTTAACCAACAGTCAGGAGTGAATGCTTCTACTGTAGGAAAGCCAAAAGAAGCGCATTGAGAAGGAAGCGCCTCTAACCAGAATTGATCCTCATGATGAGGTCCTTCGACAGCAACTGAAAACATTGAAGTCAGTTCAGGAGTAGCGCCAACATGGTCGAGATGGCCGTGGGTAAGAAATATTTTTTCCAGTTCGGCCTGTTGTTTATCGAGTGCTGTCAGAATTAAATCTACGTCACCACCAGGATCCACCAGGGCGGCTTTGTTGGTTTTTTCACAAATTAGCAAAGAACAGTTTTGTTGGTAAGGTGTTACTGGGATAATGATATATTTCATATTCGTATATATAACAGACTGGACTTAATTTTACCATTCAATCATTTAGCTTTTAACAGTAATTTATGCAAGCCATTCAATATATTGATACACCAGAGAAACTAGGGCAATTGTGCAGCAAAATCCAACAAGAAAAATGGCTGGCTCTTGATACAGAATTCCTCCGAGAGAAGACCTATTATCCAAAGTTTTGCCTTTTGCAGATAGCTACTTTGGAATGGGTGGCTTGTGTCGATCCTTTAGTTTTACCTTCTCTGGATATGCTTTTCGAGGTTCTTAGCAGTCGTGATATTGTTAAGGTTTTACACTCTTGTCAGCAGGATTTTGAGATTTTTTATCATTTGACCGGATCAATTCTAGAGCCTGTATTTGATACTCAACTGGCTGCTCCTGTTCTAGGAGTTCAGGATAATCCGGGATACGCGATGTTGGTATCCACTTATTTGAATATTAATCTTGACAAGGCCCATACCAGAACTGATTGGAGTATTCGCCCTTTAAGCGAAGACCAGCTTAAATATGCGGCGGACGATGTGATCTATTTGGCACAAATTTATCAAATCATGATCAAAAAATTAGCTGAGATGGGAAGATCTGATTGGCTAAAAGAAGATTTCAACAAACTATTACAACCTGATTTATATGATATTCCGGTGGAAAACGCATGGTTAAAAATTCGCGGAAAAAATAAACTGACAGGAAAGCAGCTATCTGTTCTTCAATATTTGGCTGTGTGGCGGGAAAAAACAGCAAAAAAGGAAAATAAACCGAGAGGCTGGTTGCTTAAAGATGATTTGTTACTGGATATCGCACGATTACAGCCAATAACAATGTCTGAGTTTTTTAAAGTCAGAAATATGAATATGCGTACTGCCAAACTACATGGCAGACGATTATGTGAGCTTGTTAAGCAAGCACAAAATCAAGCGCCGATAAAATTACATGAAAATGGAAAGCCAGCTAAAAAAACTCCAGGACAAGAGGCTATTATTGATGTTTTAGGCGCGATTGTTCGTGTTAGGGCGGATCAAAATTCATTAAATCCTTCAATTCTTGCAACTCGTAAAGATATCGAAAAACTATTGATTGAAGATCAAAGTTGTTCGTTGTTAAAAGGTTGGCGTTATGAAATGGCGGGGAAGGAGTTACTTCAGATGCTACAAGGTAATTCCTGCCTTACAATCACAAAAGGCAGAATTGCCGTAGAACATAAATAAATTATTCCATCCAGGAAGCTTGGCTGGTACATAGGGCTACGCCCCTAAACCCGGCAGCCTCCTAGTTTTTAATGGGAACAGTTTCTTCAGGTAATTGAGTGCCCAGGAATTGATTCAACATACCTTTACTGGTCAAAATACGATACATGGCAAACTGCTGATCATACAGAGCATTAACATAAGCGCTTTTTGCCAAATACATTTCATTTGCGGAATCAAGTAAATCCAGTAAAGTACGTTGACCGATGTTAAATTGCTGTTGATAGGCCTGGTGGGTTTTAATGCTGGCATCGCTATGGCGTTTGAAAAATACCATCTGGTTTTTAACTGTCTGATAAGCAGTCCAGGATAATCTCATGCTTTCAACGACCTGACGATAAGTATTATCCCGAATATTTTTTGCCTCGGTAATGCGGTGAGCAGTTTCGTTTCGTTTTGCAATATCCTTGCCACCATTAAAAACATTCCAATTCATTCTGACCATAGCAGTGAGATCTTCATTTTTGTCAGGCACGCCATCGAGATTATTATTCCAGGAGTAACCAGCTTCAAAATCAACTCTTGGATAATAACTTGAAGCTGCAGTTTTGTGTTGGGCGAAAGCCGATTCAATGTCTGAGTTAGCAGATTTCAAAATGGGGTGATTGGCAATCGCCTCTTCAATTGCAGCATCAATACTTTCCGGTATGCTGTCAATAGGATCTGGAGCAGGCTCCAGATTTTTAGGTAAAACTCCGATAACCCGTTGAAAAGCGGTTTCAGTATCAAATAAATTTCCTTCTTCAGATTTTACGTTGCTTTCTGCCAACGCTAATCGTCCCAGAGACTGTTGGGCATCAGCTTTTTTCCCAACGCCTCGTTCTGCCCGGAGCATAATTTGATCGTTAGTGCGTTGGTGGATTTCTAGATTCTCTTTGGCGAGTTGTAGCAAATCCTTGCGACGCAGTACATTTAGATAAGCTTCAACAGCATCAAGGGCAGTAATTTCAGCTTGCCCAAAAACACTGTAGGCGCGAGCATCAGTCCTGGCTTTATGTCGTTTAACTTCACTAGGAGTAGCAAAGCCATCAAACAACATTTGTCTTAAACTGGCAGATAACTCAGTGCGATCATAATCAACGTTTCTTTTTTTTCCATCAGGATTGCCGCGTCGGGTCACCGGGTTATTGCTTCTTTCAAAACCATACCCGGCATGTAAATCAATGGAAGGGAAGTAACTTGATTTTGCTTGGCTGATTTCCTGCTCCACGGCCAATCGTTCTGATCTGGCGCGTTGAATTTCAGGATTTTCATCGATGGTTAGCTGTACGGCTTCCTGTAGATTTTGTGCATAAATACAGGTAGACAGGGTTATACCGGCGGCGAAACAGCTTATTGCATATAAACGTGATACACGCATGATAATTTCTATTTTTTTGATTAGAGTGATTAGAAACCAACAGGTAAATGGAAAAAAATTACCTTGTCAACGTTATTATATTGGAAATCAACAGAATATCACAAGTTTATGAAGTGTCAGATTTGTTTAGGCGCTGTTGTGATTAGAATTTATTTCAGAAATGGAAATCGCCAAATGAAGCCGGTCAGGGATATGGAGCTTTTTGTAGATTGAAGTTAAGTGAGCCTTTACTGTCCGTTCAGAAATTTCTAACGATGAAGCTATAACTTTATTAGTTTTTCCATCTCCAATCATTTTTGCGACATCAAGTTCCCGATTGGATAGCTCTTTCAATAATTGTTCATATTTCTTGTTGTCGCCATTATTGATATTGTTTTTTGGTATTTTGGCAAAAGTTCCGATAACTTTCGGAAGTAGGTGGCGTTGTAGCCATATTTCACCAGCCAGAACACTCTTAACGGCTTTGAGAAACAGCGGGTCTGGATAGTTATTTTCGCAGTAACCGGAAGCTCCAAAGGCAATAGCCTGAATTTGGGCATTTTCGGGATATTGATCACCCATGATCAAGACTTTAGCAGGAAATTTTTCTAAATAGCTAAACTCAATGATGTTTTCAATAAAAAACGATGTGTCGAGAATAATGAGAGATTCAGGTTTAATATCGGCAGGTATATCAAATACGTCGGTTGTGTATTGCACGGTATAGGAATCAGTCAGCGCATTTTTCCATTTTTTTAGAAGGCGCGGGTTTTTTGTAAAAATAAAAATATTGCTCATATTTAGTGGAAAAAAATCAGCTATCTTTCTGTCAAGGCATTCGCTTTAGCTTTGAGTATTGGTTTTAATATATAGTCCAGTACTGATTTTTTTCCAGTTAAGATGTCAATATCTGCGGTCATCCCCGCAATTATTTCCAGTTTATCCCCGTTTTTTTGCAAATAGTTTTTTTCTGTACGAAGGCGAATCAAAAAATAGCTTTGCCCGTCATTTTCATCAATAATGCTGTCGGCACTGATATGTTCCAAGATTGCAGGTAATCCGCCATAAATTGAGAAATCATAAGCAGTTAGTTTTACCATTGCCTTTTGGCCTGGGTGAAGAAACGCAATATCAGCCGGGCGAATTTTCGCTTCAACTAGTAGTTGATCTTCAACCGGTACAATTTCCAGTAAATCCATGCCCGGTTGGATGACGCCGCCAATCGTGTTGATTTTGAGTTGTTTGACAATTCCTTTAACCGGTGAAGTGACCAATGTTCGATTTACCTGGTCTTTTAAAGCCAGGTTGGTTTCCGAGGCTTTTTTGAGTTCAGCCTTTTTGTTATTCAGTTGTTCGAGTGCTTTAGATTGAAAATGAGCTTGTTTTTCTTTAATTTTTTGTTTTGCCTCTTTGATGGCTGATTGAATTCTTGGCATTGCCAGTTTGGTTGAGGTTAATTCCCCATAAAGGTCATTGGCGTTTCTCCGTAAGCGTAAAATTTCAACTTCAGACATCGCTCCTTGCGCAACCAAAGGTTCAGACATTTTTAATTCCTTATTGAGCAGGCTGTAGCTTCTTGATATCCGGTTTTTTTTTGACTTGAGTTCTAATAGTTCCTGTTGTTTTTGTGCTAATTGGTGTTGGAGCGCTCCAATATTGGCGTTAAGTTCAGAATTTTCAGATTGATAGAGTGATTTGGTGTTTTCAGCAAGTTCAGGGAACTTATTTGCAACTTCTTCTGGTATTTTCAATGGTCCTTGGTAGGCTTCTGCAGTTAGTCGGGCAATATTGGCCAGTAGTTCGTAGTAGTTAATTTGGCTTTCATTAAAAGATGAAGAAAAGCGAATATCATCAAGCCGGAGCAATGGCTGGGCTTTTTTGACCAAGTCACCTTCGTTAACCATAATTTCAGCAAGAATCCCTCCTTCCAGATTTTGGATGACCTGGATCTGGCTGGACGGGATGATTTTGCCACTGCCACGAGTGACTTCGTCAAGTTTTGCGTAATTTGCCCAAATCAAAGCAACAACGACAAAAATAAAGCTAATCCACAAAATAATATGGGCTTTCAGGGGAGTGACGTAAAAATTACTGTCATGGATGTTGGAAATAAAAGCCTGGTCTTGTTCCTGAGTCTTTTTTTTAGCTTTTAATTCGATGATCTTGTTGAGCATGGTTGTGATTTTATTTAAGTTGATGCCGTTATTTTTCCGTGTTTTAGTGCATCCAGGACTTGCTGTTTAGCGCCGTCGGCAACTATTTTGCCATTTTCAAGAACGATGATCCTGTCGACAAGCGTTAGTAGAGATGCGCGATGCGTGATTAAAAGGAGTGTTTGATTTTTCTGTAAACGTCTTGAGAAGCGTTGTTTAAAAGTTTCCTCGCTGCGACTGTCCATGGCATTAGTTGGTTCATCCAAAATATACACAGGAGGATTATGTAATAATGCTCTGGCAATAGCGATACTTTGTTTTTGACCGCCTGATAACGCTGCGCCTCTTTCGCCTACTTGTAGATCCAGCCCAAGCGGATTCTGAGCAGTGAAATCTTTTACTCCGGAGATTTCTATTGCTGAGGCAATTTTATGTTCATCAGTGTGTTTGGCGCCAAACACAATATTGTCGTAAATAGTGCCTCGCATCAGTGAAATTTCTTGGGGTACGTAACCGACTTGTCGTCTCAACGTGGCCGGATAGAATTGCTTGATTTCGGTGCCATCGATGAGGATTGATCCTTCTTGTGGTTCGTATAACGCCAGAATCAATTTTTCTATGGTGCTTTTTCCAGAACCAATTCGTCCCAGGATCGCTATTTTTTCACCGGCTTTGATTTTAAAAGAAACTCGATCAAGTGCCTGCTGCGGTTGGTCAGGGTAGCTGAAGGAAACATTTTTAAATTCTATGTTTCCTGTTTTTGCCGGGCGTGTGACGGGTTTTTTGTCGGTTCGTTCGCCGGGTAGATTCATGAGTTGGTTCAATGAATTCAATGAAGCTTTGGCCTGATGATATCGAGTCAATAACGAAGCAACCTGGGACATGGGAGCCATGCACCTGCCCGTCAAAATGGTGCAGGCAATAAGTCCGCCAGTGGTTAGTTCGCCATCAGCAATTTTATATACGCCAAAAATCACCACACTGATCGAAGCTGTTTGTTGGAAGAAAATCGAAGCATGAATGGCGATTGAAGCCAAAAATCGTGATTTCATGCCAAGTTTGGCAATTTCCCCAATATTTTCTTCCCATTGTTTTTGTAATTGTCCTTCTGCATTGACGGTTTTTATTGGTTCCAGATTGCCAAGAGCTTCAATCAGAGTGGCGCTTTTGCTTGCAGACAAATTGAAGAGTTTTTGAATGGTGTTCTTCAAGGGTTTTTGAATGACGAGTCCAGTCATCAAAGCTAAAGGAATTGCTGCAATCGGAATAGTAATCAGGCTACCCCCAATCAACCAGATAATAGACAGGAATAATATGATAAAAGGCAGATCAATCAATGTGGCAAGTGTGGCAGAGGTTAAAAAGTCCCGAAATGATTCAAATTCATGAAGGTTGTTGGCGAACGCCCCAGTTGAAGCAGGTTTGGCGTCCATACGAATGCCAAGTATTTTTTCAAATATTGTTGATGATAAAATGATATCGGCTCGTTTTCCTGCCGCATCTATGAAAAAACCGCGGAGTATTTTTATTAACAAATCAAATGAAAAAACAATAAAAACACCAGCTGCTAACACCCAAAGTGTTTCAATGGCACGATTTGGGACAACCCGATCATAAACGTTCATTATGAACAAGGGCGATGCCAGTGCAAAAAGATTAATCAAAATTGAGGCAATAAAAACTTCACTGTATACAGGCCAGGATTGGAAAATAACATCCCAGAACCAGTGCTTCGGAGTGGAAGTTTGTGCTGCTTCCAAAGACTCATCAAATTGATACCGTGGTTGTACAAAAAAAGCATAGCCTGAATAGTTTTTTTGCAAATCTTCAGCATTGATGATTTTTTCTCCCGTTTGACTTTCAGGTATGACGATATGTAACTGGTCTTTTTGTTTTTTAATTAGAATGCAAGTCTGTTGGTTTTTGAGAATCAGGATAGTAGGAAGTACCAGATTAGAGATTTGTTTGAGCGGTCTTTTTATAAGTGATGCTGATAATCCTGCTCGCTCGGCCGCTTTAACGAATAATGTTGGAGTGAGTTTGTGGTCTTCTAATGGTAATCCGGCAATCAAAAAATCAGCTGATTGGGGGCGCTTATAGAGTTTGCAAATTGCAAGCAATGCAAGAAGTAGTGGATCATCTTGTATTAACGTAGAATCAGGTTGTTGGGCGTTGTAAATATTTGCTTTGCTTGTTTCCATTGATTGAAAAACAATTATGTATATGATCCAAAAAGCTTAACATAGAATTTTTTTGAAGGAATCTTAATCTGTATGCTTGTAGCGTATAATAGATTCCAGTTTTAACTATTTTAATCAGGTTTAAAAAAATAATGGCAGTCATCAATACATATGAAGGAAATTTTTTAGTGCAAGGAAGTGCTTTTGCTATCGTCGCATCTCGCTTCAATAGCTTTATTGTTGAGCAATTGGAAAATGGAGCCATTGATGCATTGGTTAGGCATGGCGCTAATGAAAAGGATATTGATATTGTCAGAGCTCCTGGCGCTTTTGAACTGCCGATGGTTGTTCAACGAATTGCAGCTTCAAAAAAATATGATGCAATTATTGCTTTGGGAGCGGTAATACGAGGTGGCACACCGCATTTTGAATATGTTGCTGGAGAATGTGTTAAAGGTATTGCAAACATTTCTTTAAAATATGATGTTCCGGTTAGTTTCGGGGTGCTGACTGTCGATACCATTGAGCAGGCCATAGAAAGAGCTGGCACCAAAGCAGGAAATAAAGGTGCAGAGGCGGCATTATCAGCAATAGAAATGGTGAGTTTATTTAACAATCTGGAAGCTGAATGAGTCAGGCAAAAACCAAGGCAAGAAAGTGTGCGGTGCAGGCTTTATATCAATGGCAGGTAACGGGGCAAAATCTTGGTGCGATAGAGCAGCAGTTTATCGAAGAGGAAAGATTGAAACATGCACAGAAAAATTATTTCTTTGAGCTGATTCATGGAGTCCCCGAGCAGCTTCATGAGATTGATGCTGCATTGTCCGAATTTATTGATCGGCCATTGGAAAAAATCAACCTGGTCGAGCGAGCTGTCTTAAGAATTGGTGCCTACGAACTACTCAAACGTCCAGAAATACCTTATCGGGTGATTCTCAATGAAGGCATAGAGCTTGCGAAATGTTTCGGGGCTGAAGGCAGCCACAAATATATTAACGGAATTCTGGATAAAATTGCCGAGAAAAATCGCGCTGTCGAGATTGACATGAAAACAAAACAGAAGAATGGGTAAGGGCGATTGTCACTTTCGGAATTCACTTTAATTGATCGTTTTTTTGCGCATCAGAACAATCAAAATCCACAGGTGAAATTAGGGGTGGGCGATGACTGCGCACTGATTGAAGTGTCCGAAGGTTACGAGCTGGCAGTAACTATGGATACAATGGTGGCTGGTGTGCATTTTTTTTCTGATATTGCTCCAGAAGATTTAGCTTATAAGTTATTAGCTGTTAATTTAAGCGACTTGGCGAGTATGGGTGCTCAGCCGTTTGCGGTGTCTTTGGCATTGACTGCACCAAAAATTGAAGGTGACTGGCTGGAACAATTTGCAAGCGCTTTTATTCTTTTTTCAAGAGATTTTGGTGTTGATTTAATTGGTGGAGACACCACTAGAGGGCCGTTAACTTTAAGCTTGCAGGCGATGGGCCAGGTGCCGGTTGGTTGCGCATTAAAAAGATCGACTGCAAAAGTGGGTGATTTTATTTATGTGACCCATAAGCTTGGTGATGCCGGTCTTGGTCTAAAAATCTTGAAAGGGGAGTATAATCCAGGGTCGGATGCTGAGTTTTTGCTGAGTCGCTTAATTCGTCCTGTACCCCGAATAAATGAAGGAATAAAACTTAGGCATTATGCTAGTTCATGTATTGATATTTCTGATGGCTTGTTAGCTGATCTCAGGCATATTTTGCAGGCAAGCGGGGTGGGTGCCAGTATAGATTGGGAGAAAATTCCTTTGTCCGACGCAGTAAAAAAATACATTGCCCAAACGGGAGATTGGCAAATGCCGCTTAGTGCGGGTGATGACTACGAATTGTGTTTCACTGCTAGTTCTCAAAAGCAATCGAGTCTTGATTATCATTGTATCGGAAAAATTGAATCGAATTTGGGATTGAGAGTTAATAAGTCTGGAATAACCCAGGAAATTAGGCATTATGGATTTGAGCATTTTTCTTAATACATCAGCAGGTAAAACCCAAATGACGCCCAGGCAGATTTTGTCAGATCCAATAATGTTATTAGCCTTTGGTTTTGGCTCAGGATTGTCAAAGTATGCGCCTGGGACTATGGGAACTTTAGCTGCTGTTCCATTATATCTATTATCAATTAAAACCGGATCCGCTGTTTTTTTGGGGATAACATTATTTATCTGTGTCTTAGGTGTCTGGATTTGTTCTGTTGCTGCTAAACGTTTGGGCGTTCATGATTTTTCGGGTATAGTCTGGGATGAAGTGGCCGGCTATTTTGTGACAATGAGTTTCGTGTCTTTTTCCTGGCCAGCAGTTTGTCTTGGATTTGTTCTGTTTCGTTTTTTTGATATTGTTAAGCCTTGGCCCATTAGGTGGCTCGACCGATATATATCTGGAGGAATGGGGATTATGCTTGACGATATAGTTGCTGGAGTTGTAGCGGGTGGTATTTTATTTGGAATGAAACACTGGGCGATGCTTTAAAAAATGATTGATTAATTTTAAAAAACCCTTATACTAGGATGGATCAATCGCGGGGTGGAGCAGCTTGGTAGCTCGTCGGGCTCATAACCCGAAGGTCGTAGGTTCAAATCCTGCCCCCGCAACCAAATAATAATAACCCCAGTATGGGGTTTTTGTGTTTTTAGGCCGTTAAAAATATTGGCGTGATTATATGGTTATGTTTTCGCTAATTAAGAAACGATGGCCAGAAAAATAATAGTATTGGTTGTACTTGATAAAAGTATTTTTCTGGAAGGGCCTATGGCTCTTTTTTTTTGCGTGCTCACTGGTGACGAATCATGAAACAAGCTCCTGATCATTTGGTGAAATTAATAGAACCAATTGTTGAAGGTTTAGGGTATGAGTGTGTTGGTATTGAATACAACCCCCACCCTAAAAATGGATTGCTAAGAGTATATATTGATCAGGAACAGGGGGTTAGTGTCGATGATTGCTCAAAAGTTAGCCATCAAATCAGTGGGATACTTGATGTAGAGGATCCAATTCAAGGTAATTATAATCTTGAAGTTTCATCGCCTGGTTTAGACAGGCCGCTGTTTAAACTGGATCAATTTAAGCAATTTATTGGCAGCTTAGTTAAAGTTAATTTATATAAGCCAGTGGATAATCGCAGAAAAATGATGGGCAAGATTTTGAATGTTGAAAGTGAAAACATTCATCTGGATGTTGATGGTCAGATATTTGAAATTCCATTTCAGTCAATAAGCAAGGCGAATCTGGGATCCGAGTACGATATTGAAGATGGAGGGCGCGATGCCAAAAAAAGGTAAAGATATTTTGTTGATGGTTGATGTTTTTTCCAATGAAAAAGATATTGAAAAAGAAATTGTTTTTCAGGCAGTTGAATCTGCATTGGAAGCTGCAACTGTAAAGCTTTATAAAAAACCTATCTTGGTTCGGGTCGGTATAGACAGAAAAACAGGTGAATATGAGACGTTTCGACGTTGGGAAGTTGTTGAAGCAAATGACGAATTTGAAGGCGGTTTGGAGTTTCCTGAGTCCCAGATTTTATTAGAAGATGCAAAAAAGAAATCTCCAGATATTCAGGTTGGAGATTTTGTAGAAGAACTTATTGAGTCAGTTGATTTCGGCCGAATAGGCGCACAATCAGCAAAGCAGGTTATTATTCAAAAAATTCGCCAGGCTGAACGCAGAAAAGTCGTTGAGGCTTATGAAGACAGAGTGGGCGATCTAATAGCTGGGGTCGTAAAACGTGTTGAAAAAGGAAATGTTTTTTTAGATCTGGGTGGAAATGTCGAAGCATTAATTCCGCGCGAGGAAATGATACCTGGAGAATCAGTCAGAATTGGCGATAGAATTCGGGGTTATTTAAAAGAAGTTCGATCCGAGGCAAGAGGCCCGCAGTTATTTGTAAGTCGTACAGCGCCAGAATTATTATTAGCATTGTTTCGGCTTGAAGTACCTGAAGTAGGCGAAGGATTGATTGATGTGCTAAGCGCAGCAAGAGATCCTGGTTCAAGAGCCAAGATTGCTGTAAAAAGTAATGATCCCCGGCTGGATCCGGTTGGTGCTTGTGTGGGTATGCGTGGTTCACGTGTGCAGTCGGTGTCTAATGAGTTGAATGGTGAACGGGTCGATATCATTCTATGGAATGAAAATGAAGCCCAGTTTGTTATCAATGCTATGTCGCCGGCTGATGTGGAATCGATTGTTGTTGATGAAGACAAACATTTTATGGATGTCGGTGTGTCAACGGAAAGTTTGTCCCAGGCAATTGGGAGAGGCGGCCAGAATGTTCGCTTGGCTTCGGAACTGACAGGTTGGGAGCTGAATGTTCTTGATGCTGCAAAAGCAGAGCAGGAAAGTGAAGCTGAATTGGAGAAAATCAAACGGCTTTTCAAAGAACAATTGGACGTTGATGAAGAAATTGCAGGCATTCTAGCAGAGGTGGGCTTCAGTACAATTGAAGAGCTGGCCTATGTTCCGATCAGTGAGATGTTACAGATTGGTGAGTTTGATGAGGAACTGATCGAAGAGTTAAAAAGCAGGGCAAAAGATGCTTTGTTAATCAATGCAATTTCAACAGAAGAACAAATAGAAGCAGCAGAGCCAGCTCAAGATCTTCTGGAAATGGAAGGGATGACAAAAGAATTGGCATTAGAAATGGCAAGTCAGGGTATCATTACCATGGAGGATTTAGCCGAGCAGGCAGTGGATGATATTCTGGATTTTGCTGACATAGATGAAGAGCGGGCTGCCCAGTTAATATTGAAAGCGCGTGAGCCGTGGTTTGCTGAACAAAACAACGGTACAGTTGAAGGGTAGGTGGGGTATGAGTGAAAAAACAGTACAAGAATTGTCGGAAATGGTCAATATTCCGTTGGAAAAATTATTAGAGCAGCTAAAAGCTGCAGATATTACAGCCCACACAGCTGATGATGTAATAAGTGAAGAAGAAAAACTAAAATTATTGTCTCATCTTCGTCAACGTCATGGTAAATCTTCTGCTGAAGAGGCTGATGCCGCACCCAAGCGTGTCACATTGAAACGGCGAACTGTTAACGAACTTCGACAATCAAAAAGCCCTGGGCAAGTAGCAAAAACGGTTAGTGTCGAAGTTCGAAAAAAAAGGACTTATATTAAACGAAGCGAGTCTGCCCAGGCTGAAGAAATTAAGGAGCTGGAGCAAGCAAAACAGGCGCTTGAAGAGCAGCAACGTCAAATTGCAGAGGAGCGGCTTGCCAGAGAGAAGCGCGAAGAAGAGAAACGACTTGCTGAAGAAAAGCTGAGGGCGGAAGAGCTCAAAAAAGAAGAAGAATTAAAGCAAAAACGTACTGCTGAAGAACAAGAGCGAATAGAGCGTGAAAGAAAAGAGCAGGAAGCTGCTGAAGCTGAGAGAAAAGCAAAAGAAGCTGAAGCCAATCGAATTGCTGCCATTGAAAGAAATGCAGAGAAAGTAAAGAAGCAGGCTGAATCCAAACAAAAAACACTTCATAAAAAGGCTTCTTCCGGAGCTGGTCAAACCCGCAAAGGGAAAAAGAAAAAACTTAGAGGAGCTGCTTCTAACAAAATTATTAAAACTGATGGCAAACATCAGTTTGAAAAGCCAGTTGCGCCTATCACCAAAGAGATTGCCATTCCTGAGAGTATTATTGTTTCTGATCTTGCGCAAAAATTGAGCATTAAAGCAGCAGAGATCATTAAGCATCTCATGAAACTTGGCATCATGGCGACGATTAACCAGAGTATTGATCAGGAAACGGCGATTATTTTGGTTGAAGAACTTGGGCATAAAGCTATAGCTCAAAGTGATGATGATTTGGAATCTGAGATTCTATCTAAATTACAGGGAGGTGATTATGAGGCTAAGCCAAGGGCGCCAATTGTTACGATAATGGGTCATGTGGATCACGGAAAAACTTCTCTGCTCGATTATATTCGCGAAACCCGTGTGGCAGCAGGGGAAGCAGGTGGCATTACTCAACATATCGGAGCCTATAAAGTGGTTACCGATCATGGTTCAGTAACATTTCTTGATACACCAGGACACGCAGCATTCACAGCAATGCGTGCTCGTGGCGCCCAGGTGACTGATATCGTGATTGTTGTTGTTGCTGCTGATGATGGCGTTATGCCTCAAACAAAAGAAGCGATCGAGCATGCGCGTGCCGCAGAAGTACCAATGATTATCGCAATCAATAAAGTTGACAAACCGGAAGCTAACCCCGATAAGGTTATGCAGGAATTGGCTGCAATAGATGTAGTTCCAGAAGAATGGGGTGGAGATATTCAATTTCTTAAGGTATCTGCCAAAACTGGAGAAGGCATTGATGATCTGATTGAAGCCTTGATTTTGCAGGCGGAAATTTTAGAACTGAAAGCGCCTGAAGAAGGGCCTGCATCGGGAATTGTTATTGAATCACGTTTGGATAAAGGTCGAGGCCCAGTGGCAACGGTTCTGATACAACGTGGTACACTGAAAAAATCCGATATCGTATTGTGTGGCAAGGAATTTGGCCGTGTACGGGTGATGTATAACGAAAATGCACAAGCAGTTAATACTGCTGGTCCAAGTTCGCCGGTTGAACTGGTCGGTCTTTCTGGCACACCGGATGCCGGTGAAGATTTTGTTGTGGTACAAAATGAGCGGACTGCGCGTGAGTTGGCTGAACATCGTGTGGAACGAAGTCGATCCAGTCAAATTGCTGCACAACAGGCGACCAAGCTTGATGAGGTTTTCTCAAAAATGTCTGCGGGTGAAGTGGCTACATTAAATGTAGTCATTAAAACTGATGTACGTGGTAGCCTTGAGGCTTTGCGGGATTCATTGGTCAAATTATCCAATGATGAAGTTCAAGTGAAGGTGGTTTATGGTGGGGTCGGTGGTATTAATGAAGGTGATGCCAACCTAGCTTTGGCTTCAAATGCCATTATTATCGGTTTTAATGTTCGTGCAGATGCAACGGCACGAAAACTGATTGAAGAGAAAGAAATAGATTTGCATTATTACAGTGTTATCTATGATGCTATTGATGAAGTTAAAAAATCAATTTCGGGTATGTTGCAACCCGATATCAAGGAGCAGATTGTTGGCTTGGCTGAAGTACGGGATGTTTTCAGGTCACCAAAATTTGGTGCTATTGCCGGATGCATGGTCATTGAAGGCATTGTGAAAAGAAATTTGCCAATTCGGGTATTGCGTGACAATGTGGTTATCTATGAAGGTCAACTTGAGTCGTTAAGGCGTTTTAAAGACGATGTAGCAGAAGTCAAAATGGGTATGGAATGTGGCATTGGTGTGAAAAATTACAATGATGTTAAGGTTGGCGATCAAATTGAGGTATTTGAACGCATTGAAGTTAAACGTGAATTATAAGATAAATGGCTAGAGAATTTAGTCGAAGCGCTAGGGTTTCGTCACAAATTCAGAAAGAACTCGCATTGATTCTGCAGCGTGGGATTAAAGACCCGCGCCTGGGCTTTATTACTGTCAATGAGGTGAAGGTCAGTAAAGACCTTGCCATTGCGAAAGTGTACATAACCGTGCTTAATGCCGATGATCAAACAAAACAGGATAATGTAACATGGCTGAATGAATCTGCACCGATTATTCGTTCTCAGCTGGCCGCTATTATGCGACTGCGCCATATTCCAGAATTACGTTTTTTTTATGATGATTCTTTCGATATTGGGATGCGGGTGGCTCAGCTGTTGCGTGAAGATCAAGACGATTCAGAGACTTCTGATAAGGACTAGATGTGGCTAGAAACAAGTCAGGTTATGATATCCATGGTATTTTGTTATTGGATAAGCGTTTAGGAGTTTCATCCAATCGTGCCTTACAAGAAGTAAAGCGTCTGTTTAATGCTAAAAAAGCCGGCCATACTGGAAGTTTGGATCCTTTAGCCAGTGGCTTGCTACCTGTTTGTTTGGGGGAGGCGACCAAAACTTCAGCCTATTTACTAAATGAAAGCAAAAGATATCAAGTAGAAATACAACTGGGTATCGTTACTGATACGGGTGATGCTGAAGGAACGATAATACAGGAAAGATCAGTTCCTGAATTGACACAGGAACAACTAAACAATTGCTTGAATAATTTTGTAGGTAGTTATGATCAGGTTCCGCCAATGTTCTCGGCATTAAAGTATAATGGCAAAAAATTATACGAATTGGCAAGAGAAGGTAAAACCGTAGTCAGAAAGTCAAGGCGTATTACAATTTATGAATTACAATTTATTGATTATCAACACAATCAATTAACAATCGATGTGCGTTGTTCGAAGGGGACTTATATTCGGTCATTAGCTGAGGATATTGGCGATTTTCTGGACTGTGGTGGTACAGTCACTAAGCTAAGACGGCTAGCGGTTGGCAATTTTACAATTGAGCAATGCTATACCATTGAGCAGCTGCAAGAAATGCCTGTCGAGCTGTTAAAAAATATTTTAATTGCAGTTGATGAGCCATTGAATTCAATGCCAGTAATAAATGTTACAGATGAGCAGGCACAAGCAATTAGACATGGTCAGGCACTACAAATGGATGAGGTAACAGAAGGCCTGGTTCGGATTTATTCAAAACAAATTTTTTTAGGCTTGGGTGAAATGATTATGGGTGGTAAACTTGCCCCAAAAAAATTATATCATTTGCATTCTCAAGGAGCGCATATGGAATAAATTGGCGCAGTATTTTTATTCGTATTCAAAGCGTAGAAATAGGCGCATAGCCAGCTATGTAACTATTTTTACAACACAGAAGACAGATAAAAAGACAAGCCAGTTGTTTAAGTTATTCCATGCACGTTCCTTAGCCATAGTGAACTCAAAATTTCTGCACCCTATCGCGGAAATTAAAGAGCCTTCTCAGATATAAAATTATCTGAATTTATTATTTACATTAAATATAGGGGATTTTTATAAATGCCATTTACAACGCAGCAAAAACAAGCGGTTATTGAAGAATATCGTTTATCAGAAACTGATACAGGTTCTCCAGAAGTGCAAGTTGCACTATTGACAGCTCATATTACTCATTTAGCGCCGCATTTTGCAGAACATAAAAAAGATAATCATTCACGTCGAGGTTTGTTACGGATGGTTAATCAACGCCGTAAATTGTTGGATTATCTAAAAAACAAAGATGTTGATCGTTACCGTTCGCTGATTAAACGTTTGGGCTTACGTAAATAATTCTACGATCCATAGAGAGTCATTCTGTTTTTTTGAGGAATGACTTAATAATTTACTTTTCAAAAACGCAGGAAACTTACTCGTGAATCCAATCAGGAAAGAATTTCAATACGGCGATTCCCTTGTTTCTCTTGAGACAGGGGAAATTGCTCGTCAAGCCGATGGCGCAGTCATTATTGATATGGAGGGTACTTCCCTTCTAGTTACTGTAGTTGCCAAAAAAGAACCGTCTGGAGGAGATTTTTTTCCCTTGACTGTTAATTATCAGGAAAAGGCCTATGCCGCTGGAAAAATCCCAGGCGGTTTTTTCAAACGAGAGGGACGACCGAGTGAGCAGGAAACCCTAACCTCCAGATTGATTGATCGACCGATCAGGCCTCTTTTTCCAGAAGGTTATACCAACGAAGTGCAAATTATCGCTACGGTGATTTCGCTTAATCCGGAAATTAACCCTGAAATTCCTGCACTTTTGGGTTCTTCAGCCGCATTAGCTGTTTCCGGTTTGCCGTTTAATGGTCCGGTTGGAGCGGCACGCGTAGGTTATAAAGATGGTGAATACTTATTAAATCCATCTGTCACGGAAATTAAGGATTCCCAACTTGAATTGGTTGTTGCAGGTACTCAGCAAGCGGTACTGATGGTTGAATCAGAAGCGGACAGGCTATCTGAAGAAGTGATGTTGGGTTCAGTTTTGTTTGGTCACGAGCAAATGCAAATTGCCATTCAAGCTATTAAGGAATTTGCTGAGCAAGTAAATCCTACTTCAATTGAATGGGCGGCACCAGAGGTTGATTCTGAATTACAAAAGCTGGTTAGTGAAGAAGTTGAAGCTAAGATTGCTGAAGCTTACCAAATTGCCGAGAAATTGGTCCGTCAAGAAACCCTAAAGGAAATCAGAAATTCAGTTGTTGAAAAATTAACAGCTGATGAGCGGTATGAAGAGAGCGATATTCGAGGAATTATCGAAAATCTTGAGAAAAAAATTGTTCGTGGCTCAATTTTAACTGATAAGAAGCGAATTGATGGTCGAGATCTGGATACTGTCAGACCCATAAGCATCAGAACGGGGGTGGTATCCAGAGCACACGGTTCAGCACTGTTTACGCGTGGTGAAACGCAAGCCCTGGTTGTTGCTACGCTGGGTACTGAGCGTGATGCCCAGGTGATTGACGCTTTGGCAGGAGAATATAGAGAGCCTTTTATGCTGCACTATAATTTTCCTCCATTTTGTGTTGGTGAAACAGGTTTTGTTGGTTCACCCAAGCGTCGCGAAATTGGCCATGGCCGTTTGGCTAAGCGAGGTGTTAAAGCGGTGCTTCCAAATATGGAAGAATTTCCTTATGTTGTTCGTGTGGTTTCAGAAATTACTGAATCGAATGGTTCAAGCTCAATGGCCTCGGTATGTGGCACCAGTTTGGCATTAATGGATGCCGGTGTGCCAGTTAAAGCGCCAGTTGCGGGTATTGCCATGGGATTGATTAAGGAAAATGAAGAGTTTGCTGTTTTGTCTGACATTATGGGTGACGAAGATCATCTCGGTGATATGGACTTTAAAGTAGCGGGTACTGAAGAAGGGATTACCGCGCTTCAAATGGATATCAAAATTGAAGGGATTACCTCTGAAATTATGGAAAAAGCGTTGCAGCAAGCCAAGGCAGGTCGATTGCATATTCTTGGAGAAATGAACAAATCGTTACCAGTTACACGATTAGAAATGTCAGATTTTGCACCAAGAATTATCACCATAAAAATTGATCCTAGCAAAATTCGTGAAGTTATTGGTAAGGGTGGCGCCACTATTCGTGGAATTACCGAACAAACTGGCGCTAGTGTTGATTTGACTGATGACGGAATAGTAAAAATTGCTTCGGTTGATAAGGCTGCTGGTGAAGAAGCCAAACGAATTATTGAAGAAATTACCGCTGAAGTTGAAGTGGGTAAAACCTATGAAGGTAAAGTAGTCAGACTAATGGATTTCGGTGCATTTGTGACCATTTTGCCAGGCAAGGATGGTTTGGTTCATATTTCCCAGATTTCTGATGAACGGGTTGAAAAAGTCAGCGACAAACTTTCTGAAGGAGATATTGTTAAAGTGAAAGTTTTGGAAATTGATCGTCAGGGAAGGGTCAGGTTGAGTATGAAAGCGACTGAAGAAGGAAAACAAGAATAACTGTTTTTCAGAAATTAAGAAATTTATATTATAAATAAGGGCCAATGGGCCCTTTTTTTATGAGGATTTTTTCTCGAAAACATAATTTATATGAAATCAATATTTGATCCTGCATGTGTGCAATGTTCTCGGTTACACAACTTTCTTTTGGATGTTAAAGAAAAATATCCTGAATATCATGCAAGACCGGTTGCTCCATTTGGCGCTGAAAATCCTGAGTTATTAATTGTAGGCTTAGCTCCTGGAATGCATGGCGCCAATGCCACTGGGAGACCTTTTACTGGTGATTATGCTGGAATTTTACTGTATCAGGCTTTATATGATTTCGGTTACAGCAATAAGGCTCAATCGGAATCATCAAATGATGATTTGCAGCTGAATAATTGCCGGATTACCAATGCAGTTAAATGTTTGCCTCCCCAGAATAAGCCGACCGGAGAGGAAATTAGAACTTGTAATCAATTTTTAAACCTTGAGTTGGGGCAGTTACCGGAGCACGCCATTATATTAGCACTTGGCAATATAGCTCATCAGGCGGTTTTAAAAGCGTATCAGTTAAAATTAAATAGCGCTATTTTTGGTCATAATGTGGTGCATGAATTGCCTGATGGTCGTTTATTGGTTGATTCTTATCACTGTAGCCGCTATAACGTACAAACCAAGCGTTTGACTAAGGAAATGTTTGATGATGTTTTTTCAAATATTGCCAGATTAATGCATGAAAGACGAAACAGTTCAACAAAAAACACAACAATTTGATGCGAAAGCTTTTTTAAAGACACTAACCAAGCGGCCCGGCATTTATAAGATGCTTAATGCCGATGGCGAAGTGCTTTACATTGGCAAAGCTAAAAATCTAAAAAATAGGGTTTCAAGCTACTTTAACAAACAAAACTGCTCACCCAAACAACAAGTCATGGTAGCAAGGATTGCTTCAATAGAGGTGACGGTGACGCATACTGAAGGTGAAGCTTTATTGCTGGAAAGTCAGCAAATCAAGCGCTATAAACCTCGCTACAATATTTGTTTAAGAGACGATAAGTCTTACCCCTTTATCTATATTTCCAGTCATCACGATTTTCCCCGTATTACCTTTCACCGCGGAGCAAAAAAGCGACCGGGTAAATACTTTGGTCCCTATCCAAGTGCCGGTGCAGTCAGGGAGACTTTAAAACTATTGCAAAAAATTTTCCCGGTACGTCAATGTGAAGATTCCTATTATCAAAATCGTTCCAGGCCTTGTTTGCAATATCAAATAGAAAGATGCACGGCGCCTTGCGTTAACTTGGTCAGCAAAACTGATTATGCTCAAGATGTAGAAAACACCTTGTTATTTCTGGAAGGAAAAAGCGATCAGTTAATCAATCAATTGATCGA
>CAZGYJ010000010.1:0-3830 GCA_964530345.1 uncultured Methylomonas sp. | reverse complement strand
AGTCATGATCTTGAGGAACGAGAACTGCTGCAACAAGTACTGAGCCATCAAGCGGGGCATCAAGTAACCATTTCTCCCAATGTACGAAGTGATCGTTTGAAATGGTTACAGCTTGCTCAAACTAATGTTGAAAATGCATTACTCAGTAAACTTTCTGATCGGCAAGGGTTGTATGCCAGATTTCTAAATTTGCAGGAAGAATTAGCTTGTGATGAAACGCCAAAGCGTTTGGAGTGTTTCGATATTAGCCATATTCAAGGGGATCAGACCGTCGCATCCTGTGTCGTATTTGATAGGGAAGGCCCGGTAAAATCAGCCTATCGTCGTTTTAATATCGAAGGCATTACCAAAGGAGATGATTATGCGGCCATTCATCAGGCGGTTTCGCGACGTTTTGCCAGATTGAAAAAAGGCGAACATGAAGCGCCGGATATCTTGTTTATAGATGGCGGCAAAGGTCAGGTGCATCAAGCAGAAAAGGCTTTAGCGGAATTAGATGTAAAAAATGTTATGATAGTGGGTGTTTCCAAGGGGCCAGATAGAAAACCTGGGATGGAAAAGATCATTTTACCTAGTGAAGATCAACCACTTGAGTTTACGCCAGGGGCGAGCGCCTTGCTATTAATTCAGCATATCCGGGATGAGGCGCATCGGTTTGCAATTACTGGTCACAGGCAACGTAGAAATAAAGCAAAAAGGCAATCTGCCCTGGAAGGAATTGCGGGTCTGGGGCCAAAAAGAAGACAATTATTATTAAAACAGTTTGGGGGAATGCAGGGGGTTTCACGTGCGGGAGTTGATGCACTTTGTAGCATTGATGGGATTAGTCGGCAATTGGCGCAACGTATTTATGATACGTTCCACTTGCAGCAAGATATCTGATTAGCGTTTTTCATGATGACAGTTCTTGTAGCAAAAACATATCAGCTTGCCATTGTAGAAAATACTTTTACAGTGGGAGGTAACAGGGTATGTGGATTTAAAAGGCCAAATTTTGATGTGTGAAATTCTTAATAACCCGGACGGTAAAAAGTAAAGCAGGACAACAATGCTTGAGTACAATCTGCCAACCATTCTAACATTACTGAGAATTGCTTCAATTCCGTTATTGGTCGTGTTGTACTATTTGCCGTGGCAATATTCCAATATCGCTTGCACTGTGATTTTTATCTTGGCAGCGTTGACAGATTGGCTGGATGGCTATCTTGCCCGGAAAATGGGACAGGAAACAGCATTTGGTGCCTTTCTGGATCCGGTGGCGGATAAACTGATGGTCGCAATTGTTCTTGTTTTGATAGTACAGAGTGAAGCCAGCATGACGATTGCAATTCCTGCCGCTGTGATTATTGGCAGGGAAATTACCATTGCTTCTTTGCGTGAGTGGATGGCCGAAATTGGTCAGCGTAGGCATGTAGCTGTGTCGCAAATGGGAAAATGGAAAACAACGGCACAAATGGTTGCGATTATTTGTCTGCTATATAGTTCTGATTTATTTAATTTACCGATCAAGGATATTGGTTACGCATTACTTTATTTGGCTGCTGTGTTAACGCTCTGGTCGATGATCAGCTATTTATCTGTCGCATTGAAAACCATCAATGAAAAATAGCAACTTACTTATATCTTAAAAAACTGTCGATACCTGAAAAAAAAGGATTCGATACAAAATGTAATAAAACAGACATGGAAAAGGAAAAAGAAAAAAAACAGCTCACCGAAATCAAGGATGAGATTCTTGTGGCAGCCTTAAAATTATTTGCCGAAAAGGGTTATTTTAATACTTCCCTCACTGATATTAAGGATCAGATTGGCGCCAAAACTACCAGCCCAATTACTCGTCAATTCAAGACCAAGCAAACGATAGCGAGTGAGCTGTACCATGTTATTCTTGATAATCTCAATATTTCAATAGACGATATCCGCAGACGCAATAAAAAAGTTGTCGATCAATTACGGGAGATTGTTGATTTACTGTTTACATTAACGGTAGATGCGCCGGAAATTATGCGCTTTTTGTTGATATTGAATGTTACCGAATTCCTGCCAGAAGAAAAGTCGCTCTATGAGTCAAAACCATTCCGAAAAATTCAAAAAATATTCGAGGCTGGCATCAAATCTGGAGAAATACGCGAACTTGATCCGGTGATGATTTATTGTCAGTTTTTTGGGATTATTTTCCAGGTAATCACCATGATTCTCAATGGCGTTAATGGTAAAAAAATCAGTGTTTATCAGTCATCCGCATGGATGGCGGCCTGGAAAAGTATTGCAAAATAACTGGTTGCGCCAAACGGAATAATATTTCGTTAATACTTCAAAAGGAGATGATACCAATAAACTTTCTCCTGATGGAGAAAGTCTGGGTGAGGAGAGTTTTAAGAATCAGTTATTAGGATTAGTGTGATTTGGAAGATAAGGAACGAACATGAAATAACTTTAACAACTGGCTTGTCTTTTTATCCGTCTTCTGCGTTGTAAAAATAGTTACATAGCTGGCTATGCGCCTATTTCTACGCCTTGAATACGAATAAAAATACTGCGCCAGTTGCCAAACTTATTCCGTGCTCGTCCCTAAGCATTGCCAGATTTACTGATTGTTTGTAACTTTGTCACTGATATTCCAAGCTAAACTGATTATAATGCCTACTTTCGAAAATAATAACAGAGGAGCAGATTATGAAAGCAAATGTTGGCGGTATTGATAAGATTTTGCGGATTGTTGTCGGCTTGGCAATTATTGGATGGGGCGTGATGGAAAAAAACTGGTTAGGGGCGATTGGTATCGTGCCGCTGGCAACTGCCTTAATTAATTTTTGTCCCGTATATTCCTTGATAGGCTTTAATACCAGCAAGGAAAAAGAAGAGGTTGGGTAATCTGGCTGATTTTAAATTATTCTTCACATGCCAATTCCGGTAAGTTCTCAGTTCTTAATAAAGAAAATTATCGGGATTGGTGTTTTACCTACGCCAGAAATTTATTTTTATCTTTGACATTTTGAGCCTTCCTTTTCCGTTCTTCACGGATAGGTAACATAATAAAGTAAAAGGCCAAACCGGATAAAATCACGTACTTAACCTTGAATGCAAAAGCTAATGTTGCCAAGGCACTCGGATGCGTGCTCAAGTAAAAATTAATCTGATCAAATATTTCCATAATATCTCCTACCAGGAAGCAGGTAATTTCTTTTCTATCGTTAAAGTATTATCTTTGATGGCAATATATTCGCCTTTGGTTAGTTCTTTCATGATTTTATTAACCATTTCTCTGGATGCTCCAACCATATTAGCCAATTCCTGTTGGGTGGGTCTTTCAGGAATAATAGCAACACCGTCTTTTACAATCGCCAGATCCAGCAAGGTTCTGATGGTGCGTTCATAAACATTGAGCAATGCCAGTTGCTTAATTTTACCACTGACCTGAACTACTTTGTGTGATAAATCATGAATTAAATTAAAAGCCACATCAGGGTGTTTGGCCAGCCAGGCTTTAAAGTCGAGTTTTGAAACAACGCCACATGTGGTTTTTTCCACCGTAACAACTGAAGCAGAACGCGGTTCATCGCCTAATAACGCCAGTTCTCCAAAATATGAGCCGTCCTCCTGGGTAAACAAAGTCACTTCCTTGCCATCATCATCACTGGAGAATACTCGGACCTTTCCGGAAATAAGAATGTAGAGACAATTAGTGTCATCGCCTTCAGTAATAATAAAGGTTCGTTTATGAAAAACACTCAAATTTGCATGTTCTGCCAACTCTTTAATTGCATCGTCAGAAACATGCGCCAAAAACGGGATTTTTTTCAGCCCTATAAATATTTCATTTTTCATGG
>CAZGYJ010000009.1:31927-38032 GCA_964530345.1 uncultured Methylomonas sp. | reverse complement strand
ACAATAAATTTATAGCCCATCAGAATGGAGTTCTTGAAAATGAATCGTCAACTAACTGCACCTTGAACAGTGTTTTTGTTATCCAGGGGAAACAGGTAAATCTGTTAGCAGTAAAAAAAGTTTTTGAGCAGTTATCTTTATCAATTAAATAAAATTTTTTAAATGGCTGGACAACTAATTTTAGCTTCTGCCTCGCCTAGACGAAGGGAATTATTAGATCAAATGGGTATCCAATATTATGTCGCTCCGGTTGGATTGAATGAAACCCCTTTGGCTAATGAACAACCTGCTGTTTATGTACAAAGAATTGCGGCAGAAAAGTCTGCTGCTGTAAAAGATGCACAAATACCAGTTTTGGCTGCAGATACTGCTGTTGTTTTAGGAAATATTATTTTTGGGAAACCGGAACATAAAAATCATGCTTTGCAGATGTTAAGCCAGCTTTCTGGGAGAACTCATCAGGTTTATACGGCGGTTTCATTGCGCGGACAGGAGCATTGGCAAATTCTGTCTATGACAGAAGTGACCTTTAAGAATTTGTCTGAGCAGGAAATGATTGCTTATTGGGCTACGGGTGAGCCTAAAGATAAAGCTGGCGCTTATGCGATTCAGGGCGTGGGCGCGATGTTTGTTGAAGCCATTTCGGGCAGCTTTTCTGGGGTGGTAGGATTGCCAATATTTGAAACAGTGGAGATTTTAGCTAAAGAAGGCATTACAATACTTTGATGAGCGAAGAAATTTTAATAAATGTAACGCCTCCGGAAACCCGGGTTGCTGTGATAGAAAACGGAGTTTTACAGGAACTGATTATTGAACGAACCCGTCAGCGTGGAATTGTCGGTAATATTTATAAAGGCGAAGTTTGTCGGGTTTTGCCTGGAATGCAGGCAGCTTTTGTTGACATTGGTCTGGAAAGAGCGGCATTTCTTCATTTATCGGATATTTGTAACAGGGATTTGATTAAAAAAGGATCGGAAAATATTGCCGATTACTATTATGAAGGGCAAAATATAATTGTCCAGGTTTCAAAAGATCCATTAGGCTCCAAGGGAGCTCGTTTAACGACTGAAATTTCTATTCCTTCCCGGTTTCAGGTTTATATGCCATTTTCTGAAACAGTAGGTATTTCGCAACGAATTGAATCAGAATCGGAACGGGAGCGTTTACGCGGATGTTTGGAATCGTTTCGTAAGGAAAAGGAGTGCGGTGGGTTTATCGCCCGCACGGCCGCAGAATGTGTGGAAGAAAATATTTTACGATCTGATATGGAGTTTTTGCTCAAATTATGGGAATCCATTTCTGAAAAAATCAAGCAAGCCAAGGTCAAACAACAGATCCACCAGGACTTACCCTTAAGCATTCGAACGCTTAGGGACTTATATCAGGAAGGAATTGAAAAAATTCGTGTTGATTCCAGAGAAACATTTCATCGATTAATCAAGTTTGCAGAAGATTTTGCGCCGGAAATAGTATCTCTGATTGAACTTTATACTGGCGAACGCCCGGTTTTTGATATTTACAATGTTGAGGACGAAATTCTCAAGGCATTGGATCGCAAGGTAAATTTAAAATCAGGCGGACATTTGGTCTTTGATCAGACTGAATCCATGACTACTGTTGATGTTAATACTGGCGGTTATGTTGGCGATCGGAATTTAGAGGAAACAATATTTAAAACCAATTTGGAGGCAACCCGGGCGATTGCAAGACAACTGAGATTACGAAATCTTGGCGGTATCATTATTATTGACTTTATTGATATGCAAAGTCGGGCGCATCGGGAACAGGTGTTGCAGGCACTAGAAAAAAGTCTTGTCAAGGATCATGCCAAGACTAAAATTACTGAAGTTTCAGCGTTAGGCTTAGTGGAAATGACCCGGAAAAGAACGCGGGAAAGTCTTGAACACATTTTATGTGAAACTTGTCCAGCTTGTGGTGGCAGAGGGGTGCTAAAAACCCCAGAATCTATTTGTCTGGAAATTTTCAGGGAAATTATTCGCGAAGTTCGACAATATGAAGTAAAAAATCTGTTGGTTCTGGCTGCGAACGAAGTTGTTGAAATGCTGCTAGATGAAGAAGCTGATACCTTGTCTGAATTGGAAAAATTTCTGGATGTCCAAATAAAATTCAGGTCAGAAAGTCAGTATAACCAGGAACAATATGACGTGGTTTTATTATAAAGCAGATTTCCCCCTTGTTACTTTATTTGTCTGCATAAAATATTCGTAAGCAACTTTGCGATTTTAGATGATTCATCATGTGACCCGCGCTACGCGGATTTTTATTTTCTGGTCATTGATTTTTCTTGCTGTTGGTTCGACGGGTCTTAGAATTGTTCTATCCGAAGTTGAATCCTATAAGGCTGAATTGGAATTAAAGATCAGTGATATTTTGGGTGTGCCTTTCAAAATAGGGAAATTACATGCAAAGATGCGAGGATTCAACCCTGAAATAGTTTTACAACAAATTTCCATATCAGAGCAAGGTACCCAACAATCACCTATTCAGCTTAGAGAAATTCGGTTGGGAATTGATGTTATTAATGTGTTGCTGAAGCAGGATTTAATGGCTTCTTCATGGATGACTCTGGTAGGGGCAAAATTAACTATTATGCGTAAGCAAGATGGCAGTTTTGCCGTTGTGGGATTAAAAGCCAATGATGAACAACCATATTGGTTAATGCAAGGTGGTCACTATGAGATTCTGGATAGTGAGGTTCACTGGCAAGACCAATTGCACCAGGCTAAAACTCAAATTTTGCAACATGTAAGTATCATGCTGAAAAATTTGGATGACAATCAGCATCAATTTCGAATGCATGTTAACTTACCCCAAAAAATGGGTAAATCACTAACGGTAATAGCAGATTTTAGCGGAGATGTTTTTACTGCCGGGGAATTTACGGGAATTCTGTATGCCGAAGGACAACGAGTTTTGCTTTCTGATATTTTTACTAACGAAATACATTCCGATTTCCAATTTGATTCAGGCGTATCTGATTTTCAGGTTTGGAGTGAGTGGGATCATTCTAAACTTAAGAATTTAACGGGAAAAATTAAAATAAACGATGGATTGGTTAGCAGAAATAGCCTAGATTCTATTCCACTCGATAGTATGGATACCGAATTTCATTGGCAAAGGGATGCTGATCTTTGGCAATTGGATGTGAGTCGATTCAAACTTGATTCAGGAGAAAAGAAATGGCCTGAAGCGAGTTTTAGTATTTCTAAAAAATCCGAGAAAAAACTGGTTGCGTCGATTAAACAACTTGATTTGGCTCAGGCGTCAGAATTGGTTTTATTCTCTAGAATGTTGGAAAAGTCTCTAGCTAATCAATTAAAAAGGCTGAAGCTGCAAGGGATCATTAATGATACGGTTTTTTATACTGATTTTGACGGTAGTTATTTTGCCATCAATGGTTTTTTTAATCATATTGGGTTTGTTGATGCGTCCAGACAAATTGCGGTTAAGAATTTTTCTGGCCGGATAAAAGGTTCTAATCAACAAGGCATCGTCAAGCTTAGAACCCGGGATGCAAAATTGGTTTTGCCTGAAATTTTGTCTATTCCTCTGACTATTTCACAATTAACAGGACAGGTTTTATGGCGACAACAACAAAATCTGTCGTTTTCAAGCGATGATCTTGCTGTGTCTCTGCCCGGTCTAAGTACTAGAAATCGCTTTCATCTTGAGTTGGGCAAACAACAAAAAGATGGATTGATCGATTGGCAAACCGAAGTAACCAATGGTGTTAATGTAGCTATGATTAATAAATTATATCCAGATAAAATACTGGATAAGGAATTGTTATCATGGCTTCAACAGTTGTTGGTTTCTGGTGAAATAGCCAAAGCAAAAATATTATTTTATGGTAAAACTAGTGACTATCCTTTTATAAATGGTAATGGAACATTTCAAGCCGATTTAACGGCGACGGATCTAAAAATATCCTATGGTGAACAATGGCCAAAGCTGACTGGGATTGACGGCCAAGTATTTTTTAGAAATGATACGCTTGATATCCGTGTTAACAAGGGGCAATTGAGCGGCGAAAGCATCAAATCTTTAAGAGTGACTTTACCTTCCTTTCGAGAAAATGAAATATTAACGGTAAAAGCTCGCTTGGAAGGACGGATTGAGCAGACTTTTGATTTTCTGGAAAATAGCCCATTGTCCGATAAGCTTCTACCGGTTACTCAAGTAATAACAGCGAAAGGAAACAATACCTTGGATGTGCATTTGCATCTTCCTGTTGCAGATGTGGAGCAAACAGACGTCAAAGTCGAAGCGTCTTTGCGCAGAGCTAGAGTATCGGTGCTACCTTTGGCATTGGAGGTAACAAAAATGTCTGGTCAGCTGATATTTACAGAAGATGATGTTTTTAGCAAAGACTTAAAAGGATTTGGGTTGGGATTTCCTGTTACTTTTGATGTTTCAAGCGACCCAGAAAAAATGTTGATTAACGGTACTGGCAAGACCGATACCGAGAACCTCAAGAAACAGTTTCCCAATCAATTATGGCAAGTTGCTTCAGGTAATTTACAGTATGATTTAAAATTAACGGTTCCCCGCGATGGAAATCTACCTTCACAACTTCACCTTCACAGTGAATTGTTGGGTTTAACGCTAAATTTGCCAGAAGATCTGGCTAAGTCGGCTGAACAAAAACAACCGATATGGGTAGATTTTACTTTTGATGATTCAAACGTACTGCTGGCTAATTTGGATTATGCTGATCGATTAAAAGTTGCTGCAAGTCTTGATATGAAAAAATCTGTTCTACTTGGCTTAAATATCGTCTATGGAGCCGGTGAGCCAGAATTTTTAGGCGAAGATGGAATAGTATTGAGAGTTGATCAAGAGCGGCTGAATCTGGATTCATGGTTGTCATTGACCGAAAAATCAGAGCATGGAGGTGCTTTGCTTTCGCTAATTCACCTATTAGATCTGACTGTTGATCAATTGGTATGGAGAAAACAACAATTAGGTCGAGTTGTTTTAAAACTGAACAAAAATGAGTCACTTTTTGCTGGAGCGATTAAAACTGCTTTTTTTAAGGGTGGCATATCGTTTCCTTCTGATTTAGCCAAAGAGCAGAAGATTCTCTTGAAATTCGATGATATTGATTTTTCAGCTTTAAGCCAATTATTTATTGATCAAGATAATATCGAGTCTTTGGCGCCTGAAGATTTGCCGCTGTTTGACTTGCAAAGTGAAAAAGTATTTTGGCAACAACATGATTTGGGACGGTTGTCCATTTCTGCCAAGCATGATGATCGCGGGATGATTTTTCCCAAAATTAGATTAATATCAAATAATAGTGACTTAAGTATTGAAAATGGTTTTTGGAAACACCAGCAAGGAACCAATATTAGTGGATTTAAAGGACAATGGAGAGTCAAAGATTTAGGGCTTTTTTTAACATCAATGGGGTTGTCAAATGATGTGATTGATACGCAAGCACTGTTTGAATTTGATTTACAGTGGCCTGATCCCCCGTATCAGTTTGCCCTTGATAAGTTAGCCGGAACAATAAAAATGCATCTAGAAGATGGCCGCTTGCTGGGTATCGAGCCAGGTGTTGGCAGGCTTTTGGGGATTTTAAATTTGGGTAATTTATATCGGCGGATACGTCTTGATTTTTCTGATGTGTTTTCAAAAGGCCTGTCATTTGAACATATCCGTGGAGATTTTGTAATAGCAGATGGTAAAGCAAAGACCAATAATCTGTTAGTTGATGCGTTGCCGGCTAAAATAAAAATTTCCGGAGAACTGGATTTAGTGAACAGGCGGATTGATCAAGATATTTTTGTACTGCCGAAAAGTGCAGAAGTGATTCCAATTGCCGGAAAAATTGTCGGTGGGGTTGTCGGTGCGATAGCAGGAACGATTACAGGGAAGCCAAGAGAAGGTGTATTTTTTGGCGCACATTATCGTCTGGAAGGGGAATGGAGTAATCCAAAAGTCATTTCAGAACCAGAAAATGATGGCTTGTTACGGAAAGTCTGGACTGGTATAACGGATTTTCCATGGGTAAATAATAACAAAGAGAAAATTATAAATGAGTAGATTTGCAGCCATACAAATGGCATCAGGGTTAAGTGT
>CAZGYJ010000009.1:0-31827 GCA_964530345.1 uncultured Methylomonas sp. | reverse complement strand
GAAAATTATAAATGAGTAGATTTGCAGCCATACAAATGGCATCAGGGTTAAGTGTCAGTTCTAATTTGTTTGAAGCGGAAAAATTGATTACTGAGGCCGCAAAAGCGGGGGCGGATTTGATTGCGTTACCGGAAAATTTCGCTTTAATGGGTGAAACAGAGTTTGACAAAATCAAGCAAAAAGAAATCGATGGTCAAGGGCCGATTCAGGAGTTTTTGTCCAATATGGCCAGAAAGCATGGTGTTTGGTTGGTGGGAGGTACAATTCCACTTGCTGCAGATGATGAGAATAAAGTAATTGCTGCTTGTCTGGTATTTAATGACCAGGGAGAACGCGTTGCCCGATACGATAAAATTCACTTATTTGATGTCAGCGTTCCGGATTCTGATGAAGAATATCGAGAATCTGATACTATTGCCAAGGGAGAAACTGAATTAGTTATTGACAGTCCTTTTGGTAAGCTTGGCGTTGCTGTTTGTTATGATTTACGGTTTCCAGAGTTATTTCGAAAAATGGCAAACCAGGGAATGGATGTGCTGATAATTCCTTCCGCTTTTACCGCAGAAACTGGCGCTGCACATTGGGAAGTATTGTTAAGAGCCAGGTCCATTGAAAATCTTTGTTATGTGGTTGCACCTAATCAGGGCGGTTTTCATTTGAATGGGCGTAAAACCTTTGGACATAGTATGATTGTAGATCCATGGGGCGTTGTGTTGGACTGCTATAAAACTGGTAGTGGCTTTGTTATCGCCGATATTGAACTGGAAAGGATACAAAAAGTGCGGGCAGCATTTCCAGTATTACAACATCGGCAAATATTTTATGAGGGCGTTTGATGACTGAACAGGTTTTGGAATTGGCTAGGCAGTCAATCCTTGTTCCTTCTGGTTTGCAAGAACAGGATATTGATCGAGTGATGTCCAGTTTATTAACTGCATCAGTTGATGCGGCAGACATATATTTTCAGTCCGGGCGTTATGAGTCCTGGGTTCTGGAAGATGGCATTATCAAGGAGGGGAGTCATAATATCGAACAAGGAGCTGGTGTTAGGATTGTTTCAGGAGAAAAAACCGGTTTTGCCTATAGCGACCGTATTGAACTTTCTAGTTTGCTGGAGGCGGCCAACAGCGTTAAGGCTATCGCAAGGCAAGGACAGGATGTCAGTCATGCACTAATATCTCAAGGTCAATATCCACAACTGTATTCTCCAATTAATCCGTTACTATCACTCGCGGATCAGGAAAAAATTGATTTGCTTCGTAAAGTTGACGAGGCAACCAGAAAGCTGGATAGCCGGATTGAACAAGTTATTGTCAGTCTGGTTGGCGTGCATGATCATATTTTGGTTGCCAGTCAGGATGGTTCGCTGGCCGCAGATGTCAGGCCACTGGTCAGGTTAAATGTAACAGTCATTGTTGAGCAAGATGGACGACGCGAACAAGGTAGTATGGGAGGTGGTAGTAGATCAGATTATAGTTTTTTTCTGGATCAGGATCGGGCTTTAAGTTACGGACAAGAAGCGGTGCGGCAGGCATTGGTTAATCTTGAAGCAGTTCCTGCGCCAGCAGGGAATATGACTGTTGTTTTAGGTTCGGGTTGGCCGGGCATTTTATTGCATGAGGCTATCGGCCACGGACTTGAAGGGGATTTTAACCGAAAAGGCACATCGGCTTTTAGTGGCAAAGTTGGCGAGCGGGTCGCTTCTGATTTATGTACAGTTGTTGATGATGGTACGCTACCAGAACGAAGAGGTTCGTTAAGCATTGATGATGAAGGCACACCAACCGAAAATACGGTTTTGATTGAAAAAGGAATTTTGAAGGGTTATATGCAAGACAAGATGAATGCCCGTTTAATGGGCGTTAAACCTACAGGTAATGGCCGTAGAGAATCTTATGCTCATTTGCCAATGCCGAGAATGACAAATACCTATATGCTTGCTGGCCCCCATGATCCGGATGAAATTATTCGTTCGGTAGAAAAAGGTTTGTATGCAAAAAATTTCGGAGGCGGGCAAGTTGATATTACTTCTGGTAAATTTGTATTTTCAGCCAGCGAAGCTTATCTCATTGAAAATGGAAAAATTACCCGACCGGTTAAAGGGGCAACATTGATCGGAAATGGTCCAGATGTCTTAACTCGTGTCAGTATGGTCGGTACCGATTTGAAGTTGGATAGCGGCGTCGGAACTTGTGGTAAAGAAGGGCAGAGTGTTCCTGTTGGCGTTGGTCAGCCAACATTAAAAATTGATGGACTTACGGTAGGCGGTACTGAAATATAGACCTAATAAAAAAGGGGGTAATAATGACAGTTCAACAGTTAAGATCAATTTACCAGATAAAGATAACTTTGATTGGCGCCAGACCGCCGATTTGGCGCAGGATCTTGGTCTCGAGTACGGTAAGTTTGGCTGATTTTCATTTGGTTGTGCAAATTTCCATGGGCTGGACAAATAGCCATTTGCATCAATTTATGCACAATAGAGAAATTTACGGCGTTCCTGATGATGAATTTGACTTTGGTTTGGAAACTAAAGATGAATATAAATATAAACTGAGTCAGTTACTTAAACAGGAGAAAGACAGTATGGTTTATGAGTACGATTTTGGTGATGGCTGGGAGCATAAAATTGTGCTTGAAAAGATCTTACCCTATGATAAAAATGCCAGATTACCTGTTTGTGTTAAAGGTAAGCGTGCGTGTCCGCCGGAAGATTGTGGAGGTGTTTGGGGATATGAGGAATTGCTTAACGCCATTCAAGACCCAGAGCACCCTGACCATGAAGGAATGTTGGAATGGCTGGGTGGAAATTTTGACTCTGAACGATTGGATATTAAGGAAATCAACGATTTGTTGGTCGAGTATTGCAGGTAAAAATAAAAACGGAGAATTCAACGCGTGGACAATAAGCAGGAAATACAACGATTGGAAAACATTGTCAGCGACATTATAGCTGCAGCTGATCAACAAGGCGCTAGTGCAGTAGAGGCAGGATTAAATTCTGGCAGCGGCTTGTCTGTGACTGCCCGGTTGGGTGATGTTGAAACAATTGAGCATAATCGAGACCAAAGTCTGGGAGTGACTGTTTACTTCGGCCAAAAAAAAGGCTCGGCGAGTAGTACGGATTTATCCTCGGAGTCAGTTAAAGAAACAGTGCATGCAGCCTGCTCTATTGCTCAATATGCGAGTGAAGATAAAAATGCTGGTTTGCCCGAAAAAACTTTGTTGGCAACTGAATTTCCTGATCTTGATATTTATCACCCCTGGAACATTAATGTTGATCAGGCGATTGAGTTAGCGCTTGAATGTGAGGAAGCGGCTAGATCGTTTCATCCAGACATTAGTAATTCTGAAGGTGCTTCGGTTGACACTTATCAAGGTATTAGAGTATTGGGTAATTCCTTGGGGTTTATACATGGTTATTCATCCACGCGGCATTCGTTGAGCTGTTCGGTGCTTGGTCAACGCGGCGAAAGTATGCAACGGGATTACTGGTATAGTGTGGCAAGAAGCGCGGATGATCTGGAGTCAGCGCAAGCGGTCGGCACCAAAGCAGCTGAACGAACCATCAAGCGTTTGCAGGCGCAATCCTTAAGTTCGAGACAATGCCCGGTAATTTATGCGGCCGATGTTGCTGGAAGTCTGCTGGGAACATTTATTTCTGCAATCAGTGGAGGTAATTTATATCGAAAATCCTCATTTTTACTTGATGCGCTTGATCAGCATATTTTCCCGGAATTTATTCATATTTTTGAACAACCCTACCTGTTAAGAGGTTTAGGAAGTGCCGCCTATGATAATGAAGGTGTCCAGACCAAAAACCGAGATCTGGTCAGCGAAGGTGTCCTTCGTTCTTACGTGTTAAGTTGTTATTCAGCACGGAAACTGGGTTTACAAACGACAGGAAATGCCGGCGGAGTGCGGAATCTGACGATTGATCCCGGAACAGATGATTTTGAGGCATTGTTAAAAAAAATGGATACCGGTCTGTTAGTGACAGAAATGATGGGTCAGGGTATCAATATGGTGACTGGCGATTACTCACGAGGGGCAGCTGGTTTTTGGGTGGAAAAAGGAGAGATCCAGTATCCAGTGGAAGAAATAACCATAGCCGGAAATATGAAGGAAATGTTCAAAAATATTGTGGCAGTGGCTAATGATGTTGATTATCGAGGCAATATACGAACCGGTTCTATTCTGATAGAAGAAATGGCAATAGCGGGCGAGTAAAATCAATGAATTAGCATGTTCTAAAGTATTATGAATGGATTGCAAATACCATCCGGTTCAAAGTATATTATCAACCATTACAATAATAATGAGTTTTAGTGATGGTAGCGCAAATACTGGAAACAAAAGAACAAGCGGTTGTTAACAGGTTATCTGTTTCTTTTCGGTTATTATTGGCATTGTATGCCATTATTCCTTTTTGTATGTTCCTGCAATTGGTTGATACGCATTTTTTCAATCATTACCTTCAACAAAGTTTACCCAGTAGCCCTAAGCATTTTATTTTATTTCAAATCCTATTCGGGACGCCGCACATTGTTGCCAGTGCAATTATTCTGACAACCAATACTGAATACTTTAAATTTTATCAATTTAAAGTTATTACCATGACTATTGCGCTTGCCGTGTTTTTTGCAGTTGGCTATCAGCTACTTAGTTATAGGATTTTATACATTATGGTGGCTTCCTGGACTGTTTTTCATGTTCTGAAACAGCAATATGGTATTGCCAGAGGAGTTTGCCGTTTGCCAAGCTGGTCATTTTATCTGCAACTCGGTTTGGCAGTTGTTGCAGGTATTTTTATTTATATTGGCATTTTCCTCAATAAAAGTCTGGATGCGCAGCAAGTGGAATGGATTAAAAATATTTCAGGCTCTTTGTGTCTGGCGTTGATTATAGTGACTGTCTTTTGCCATAGACTAGTGCCTAGTCTGTTTGGCCAGTCATTTATGTGGGCTAATACCTTGTTAGTATTGAGTAGTTTTTATTTATATGTGCAGCAGTATTATTTTCTGGCTATTTTAGTGCCTCGGCTGGTTCATGATGCCACTGCCTATGTTTTTTATGTGGTTCATGATTACAATCGCCACCATGAAAAACCACAAAATTTTCTCTATAAATGGGCAAAAAATATTCACATTCCAATTTTGTTAGTGTTACCAGTTTTGTCTTTTGCTTTGGCTTTTGTCCTGCAAGCTTATGGAGATTATTATTTTAATAGTTTAATGAACTTTATTTTTGGAACAGAGATACGGAAAATTATTTCACTTGGGTTTCTTGGGTATTTGGGGCTGATGCATTATTACACAGAGGCTTTTACCTGGAAAAATGGTTCGCCTTACCGGCGGTTTATTTCATTTAGCAAATAACGGGAGCAACAACGATGGCAGAATATAAAAAGTACAGATGCAAGGAATGTGAACATATCTATGATGAGGCAAAGGGCGATCCTGATAGTGGTATTGCTCCAGGAACGTTGTGGGCAGATATACCTGATGACTGGATATGCCCAATCTGCGGTGCCCCGAAAAGTTTTTTTGAGGAGATGGAATAAAAATTAATTCAGTTGAATAGGATACTTAAGTAATTTCCTATGGACTAAACTTACAGAGCCATAATCACTTCAGGGCAATCAGTAAGGTCTTGATAAATGTTATCGAGTTGTTGTTTACTGGTTGCCTCGATGGTAATGGTTATCGCTGTGTAGTTTCCACCTTTGCTGGGTTTGGATTTTATGGCATCATCTTGAACATCGTCAACGTGGCGTTTGATGATTTCAATAATGATAATATCCAGCTCTGGGCTGGTTTTTCCTAGTGCCTTAATTGGAAATTGGCAGGGAAATTCCAGCAGCGTTTCTTCTGATTTGTTTTCATCGCTCATAAGGGTGTTTTTTTGCTAGTTGAAATAGGTGATGCATGGTTTTCCAGACTTGTCCGGGTTGACCATTTCCTACCGGTTTTTTATCCAGTTCTACAACAGGTAATATTTCACGAGTTGAACTGGTTAACCATATTTCATCGGCGGCTTGTAATTCGCTTAAGGGAATGGCCCGTTCAGCAACAGAGATTTGATGCTCTTTGGCTAATTTTATAATCAACTGTCTAGTTATGCCCGGTAAAATTTCATTATTAATCGGTGGGGTAGTCAAAATATTATCAATGACGGCAAAAACATTACTGGCCGCACCTTCGGTCACAACGTTATCCTTGACTAAAATGGCTTCTGCGCAGTCTTGCTCAACCGCTTTCTGCCGTAACAAAATATTGGCCAACAATGTTGTGGCTTTAACATGACATAATTCCCAGCGTGTATCATCCAGTGTAATCGCTTTGACGCCTTTGTTTCGCTCAGAAAAGTGTGTGATAGGCGAACACATGGCAAAAACAGTGGGCTGAATTTCTTCAGGGAAAGCATGATCTCTTTTGTTGACCACTCCTCGGGTAATTTGCAGGTAAATATATTGATCCTGATCTTCAGTCAACAATGGATTCAAAATATCCAGCCATTGCTGTTCGTCATAAAGGATAGGGAGTTGAATAAGTTTCAGGCTGTTATTGAGTCTGAGCAGATGCTCCTGAAACAGAAATAATTTGCCATAATAAGCTGGAATGACTTCATAAACACCATCACCAAACAGAAATCCGCGGTCAAGAACTGATACTTTGGCTTCATTAAGCGGTAAATACTTGCCATTTAGATAAACAATTTTATTATCCATCAGTTCTGAATCATCAGCATGGCTTCATCATATAACCTCTGGAACAAGCTGCCTTCTTTTACGCTGTCAAGAGCAACAAGGGGTTTGTTTGTGACAGTTTCTCCTGCTAAAGAGACATTGACTGTGCCTAGTTTTTGTCCTTTAGATACTGGTGCGATAATTTTGTTATCAATGGTCATATTGGCTTTTAAGTCCTTGTAATGGCGTCTTGGGATTGTTACATACAAGTCCTGTTCAAGACCCAGTTTGACATTTTGCGGTTCGCCTTTCCAGACTTTGGTTTCTGATAAAGGTTCCAGCGCTTTATAAAGCCGATGTGTTTCAAAAAACCGGAAACCATAATTCAAAAGACTTTGGTTGGCATTTGCTCGCGCATTGTCACTATCTGTTCCCATAACGACTGATATCAAGCGCATATTGTTTCTTTTTGCTGAGGCTACCAAACAATAGCCAGCGGCTTCTGTATGGCCAGTTTTTACCCCATCAACAGTTTCGTCTCGCCACAACAGCGCATTGCGATTTTTTTGGGTGATATTGTTATAGGTGAATTGCTTTTCTGCAAACCAGGAATAATAATCAGGAAACTCATCAATTAGTGCACGAGTCAGGATGGCCAAATCTCTTGCAGTTGTGTAATGCTCGGGATCAGGTAGTCCCATACTGTTGCTGAAATGAGTATTTATCATGTTCAGGCGTTGCGCATGTTGATTCATCAACTGGGCAAAAGTTGCTTCATCCCCTGCAACGTGCTCTGCCAATGCAACGCAGGCATCATTACCAGACTGGATAATCACGCCTTTCAGTAGGTCTTCAACGGTAACCTGTTTATTAACCTCAATAAACATGCGGGAACCAGGTGTGCGCCAGGCTTTTTTACTGACTGTAACTTGTTCGTCAAGTGTTAAATGGCCATTAGCCAACTCACGAAACACAATATAAAGTGTCATTATTTTAGTGAGACTGGCCGGCGGTAACTTCACGTCTGCATTTTTTTCTGCAAGAACGCGGCCGCTGTTAAAATCTTGTAAAAAATAGCTTTTGGCGGCAAGCTTGGGTGCCGCGGGGATTAAAATTTTTGATTCGGCGGTGGCTTGGTAAGAAGCAAAAAACAGTAATAAAAATAAAACAGTGCCCGCTTTAAATGGGACAGAAAAAAAACATAAGTTTTTGAACATTTTTTTGGTGATTTTGTTTGAAAATTTAAAGGCGTTAAGCAAGTGATGGTCAGGCCTTTTTAATTCTTCCGAATGGTTCCTGAATCAGAAAGTTATTCCGCAGCTATTGTAACATGCTTAGATTTATGAGCGATTTTTTCGGTAATAAAATGGGTGTTGGCAATGCCAAGTTTGGCAAGGCGCAGTATCAATTGATCCGCTTCCTTGACTGAAGAAATGGGCCCTAATTGTAATTTGTAAACTGCCAAATTATTTTTAGTGCTTGAATGTTGAATGCGAAAGTCAATATTTTGCAAAGTCTTGAGTTTATTTTTCAAGGCGAGTGCATTGGTTTTATTTTTGAAAGCGCCAATTTGAAGAAATATTTTCTCTTTAGCTTCAGTTTCAGAATGTTTTTTTGAAATATTTTGTTCAGGTTCTACTGTACGAACTTCGACGAAACCAGTACCCGTTTTGTGAATTCCCAGTTTGATGGCAGCGGCATATGATAAATCAATAATTCTATTTTCATGAAATGGGCCACGGTCATTGACACGAACCACTACGCTGCGGCCATTTTTTAAGTTGGTGACTTTGACATAGCTGGGTAAAGGTAATGTTTTATGGGCAGCTGTCATAGCAAACATATCATAGGTTTCGCCATTCGCCGTTTTTCTGCCATGAAACTTGGTGCCATACCAGGAAGAAATACCACGTTCCTGGTATCCCTTGCCACTACGCATAACTTTGTAACGTTTCCCCCAAACTGTGTAAGATTTCGGGTTGGCGTGTTTTGAGTAGGGTTCATAACGAGGAGTGGCATCGGGAATGGCTGATATATCCACCGGTATCTTATTGGGTGCGCTGTCTTTTATGTTTACAGGGTCTGATGAACATCCAGCTAGCAAAAAAAGGACAGTGGAAAAGCAAATATATTTAGATTTAAGTATCATAAATAGAACAAAACATAAATTAAGAATACTTTGTAAAAATTTCTGATGAAGCGATTCGTATATGCATATGCCTTTCACGTTCGGGAGTAATCTATTTATAGCGCACCATTTTTTATAAATTTAGGTGTTACAAAATCTTTCGATAGGCAACTAGTGCAGCTTTTTGCACCTGGTTCCCCACAAAATTCAAAACGAAGGCTTTTCAAGCGCAAAAGGCATATTTCAGTAAATTTTTTATAGTTACTTAAATTATAGCGGTTAAATAATATTAAAGCTAAGCGCTTTTTTGTTGGCTGTTAATTAATACCGATCGCGTACATTGGAAACATCAGTCGCTAATGTCTTTTAAGGATTTATTTTGTCCCAGTATCGCCTGACTTAATTGAAAAACGGCCATAGCATAAAGAGGGCTGCGATTGTATCGGGTGATAACATAAAAATTATTCAGCCCAAGCCATAAATCTGTTGTGTCTGGTTGTTGAAATTCCAGTAATTTGACTTTGGTTTTTGCTGGTAGAGGATCCACAAGGGTAATATTTAGTTTTTGGATGTCTTCAATGGTTACATCGGGTTTTAATCCTGACGTGAGTAGTTTTTTATATTGCTCACCTTTTGCAGTGACTGGAAAAGCGATGGGTTGATCTTTTTGCCAGTGATGTTTTGCGAAATAATTAGCAACACTGGCAATAGCATCAGCCGAATTATTCCAGATATCTCTTTTTTCATCACCCTCAAAATCTGCGGCATAGGCAATAAAGCTGCTGGGCATGAATTGCGGTAAACCCATTGCGCCAGCGTAGGAACCAGTTGGATTGAGTGGATCCATTTTTTCGTTACGGCATAACAGTAAAAAGCTTTCTAGTTCACGTAGAAAAAATTTGCTTCGTTTTGGATAATTAAAGCCCAGTGTAGACAGGGCGTCAATGACACGGTAGGTTCCGGTGTGTTTACCATAAAGCGTTTCTACGCCGATGATGGCAACAATAATTTCCGGTGGTACGCTAAATTTATCTGCCGTTATATTGAGTGCCTTTTCATTTTCTTTCCAGAATTTAACACCGCCCTGAATACGAGATTCAGTGATAAAAATCTTTCGGTATTTATGCCAGGGCATACTTTCGGCAGGTTTGGAGATAGCCTTCAAAATACTTTCCTTGATTTCTACAGTATCAAACCAACGTTCAAGATCAGCTTTTTTGAAATCATGTTTTTTTTGCATTTGTTCAATAAAAATATTGATGGCGTTTTGATCCTTAAAAGTCGCATAGCTATTGAATGCCAAAAAAAATAATATAACTGTGAAAATAGGTTGATTGAGTTTCATTAGATTAAGTGGGTAAAAATTTTCTGTGAGTGTGGATGGACATTAAAATTCCGAAACCGCCGAGTAGCGTGACCATGGATGTTCCGCCATAACTAATTAATGGTAATGGGACGCCAACAACGGGTAGTATGCCAATTACCATGCCAATATTGACAAAAACGTAAACAAAAAAAGTGAAAGTCAGGCTTCCAGCAAGTAAGCGGCTATAACTATCCTGGGCCTGCACTGCAATATAAAGACTACGGGTGATAATGAGTAAATAAAGTAATAATAGTCCGGCACAGCCAGATAAGCCAAATTCTTCTGCAAAAACGGCAAAAATAAAATCAGTGGAACTTTCAGGTAAAAAATCCAGTTTGGATTGAGTAGTGCCAAGCCACCCTTTACCAGAAATACCGCCGGAACCGATAGCAATTTTTGATTGAATAATATGGTAGCCTGCCCCAAGGGGGTCTGCTTCCGGGTCTAATAATGTCATGACTCTTTTGCGTTGATAGTCTCGCATAAAATACCATAGAATTGGCGTTAGAGATGCAAGAACCGCTATTGTGCTAATTAAAAAACGCCAGGAAATACCGGCAAAAAATAAAACTGCCGCCCCTGAGCTTGCGACTAAAATGGCAGTACCAAGATCTGGTTGTTTGGCAATTAGCAGTGTCGGTAAAAAAATCAAAATAGCGGCGATACCGGTTTGTTTCCATTGCGGTGGCAACGGATGATCTGCCAGATAGCGAGCAACCATCATCGGCGTGGTAATTTTTATCATTTCAGAAGGCTGAAATCGAAAAAAGCCCAGATTAAGCCATCGTTGTGCGCCTTTACCAACATCACCCATTAGCAATACTGCAAATAGCAATAAAATCCCCAGGCTATACAATAATGTAGAATGTCTTTGAAATTGTTGCGGGTTAATATGCGCTAATACAATCATGAAGCCGAAAGCGATTGCCATACGTACCATTTGTTTGATAAGAATGGCCATATTTTGATTTCCGGCACTATATAAGATAGTCAGGCTGAGTGCTGATAACATCAATAATCCAGCGAGTAATGGAATGTCAATATGTAGTTTTCTAAGTAATTTCCCAAGCAGTGATGAAGAGTGAAATTGTTCCTGTCGCGTTTCTGTATTCATTTTAAGGCAGGTTTCGAAAGATATTGTTTTATCACTTTTGCTGCAATCGGCGCTGCAACCGAGCTGCCGTGGCCACCATTTTCAGCGATAACTGCGATGGCAATTTTCGGCTGCTTAGCAGGAGCAAAAGCAATGAACAAAGCATGATCGCGTAATTTAAAAGCTATTTCAGCTTCACTGTAACGTTCGTCCTGTTTGACAGAATAAACCTGGGCAGTTCCAGTTTTCCCTGCGATTTGATAGTCAATATCCTTGTTGATCCTTTTGGCAGTACCTCTGGCTCCATGCACGACATTGATCATGGCGTCAATCACTTGATTGATATTTTCTGGCTGTAAGGGAATAGTTTCAGGTTTAGATTGCGTTATCGAGTGGTGTGTTTTACCAGAAGTAATCTGGCTAACCAGTCGCGGTTTGACGATTTTGCCGTTATTAGCCAAAGTGGCCGTTGCTTTAGCAAGCTGCAAAGCAGTAACTTGGGTAAAACCCTGACCGATTCCTGTTATCAATGTTTCGCCATGATACCAGGATTCGTTCTTAACCTTTTTTTTCCATTTACGTGATGGAATCAATCCTTTTTTTTCACCAATTAAATCAATACCGGTTTTTTTATTGAAACCAAATTGTTGCAGGAAATCATGAATATTGTCTATGCCAAGGTTGAATGCCAGATCATAAAAATAGACATCACAGGATTGGGTGATAGCGTCTTTTAAGTTCACCGCGCCGTGTCCCCACCTTTTCCAGTCTCGATATTTATGGCTGAGATTGGGTAATTGATAGTAACCTGGGCAGAATTTTGACGTTTCAGGTTTAATGACCTTATACTCCAGTCCAGCAAGTCCAATAAATGGTTTAATCGTAGAGCCAGGTGGATAAAGGCCACGTAAAGCCCGGTTAAATAAAGGGCGTGCATCTGAATTCTGTAATGCTCTATAGTTGGCTGTGCTGATTCCAGAAACAAATTGGTTAGCATCAAATCCAGGCTTACTGACAAATACCAAAACTCCGCCGGTTTCGATATCAATGGCGATGACTGCACCATTATAAATATCCAGTGCATCATAAGCGGTTTTTTGTAGATCAATATCCAAAAACAGGTGAAGATCAGTTCCTGGTTGTGGGGCAATAGTGTCTAAAGTATTGATAAATCGCCCTTGGGCGTTGGTTTCAATTTCTGCAAAACCAGTTTTACCGTGCAATTGGGTTTCATAGGATTTTTCAATACCAGTTTTACCAACATGATGTGTTCCGCGATATTCAGCTTCAGGTAGTCTTTTTAGTTCCTTGACGTTAATTCTTCCGACATAGCCCACGATATGGGAAGTGATTTCAGAATAGGGATAGTGTCTGATCAGGCCTGCATGAATATCAACGCCTGGAAAAGAATGCCTGACCACGGCAAATTTTGCAACTTGCTGATCATTCATTTTTAATAATAACGGGGTGCTGTTAAATCTGCGTTTTTGTTTATACTGGCGACGAAATTGTATGATTTTTTCTTCAGGTATATGTAGAAGTTGTGTTAACCGGTTAAGCGTTTTATCCAGATCTGGCACTTGTTCTGGAATGAGTTCAAGCGAGTATGACGGTAAATTTTCAGCGAGTATTCTGCCTTTTCTGTCATAAATAATTCCGCGGGTAGGCGGTACAGGGACCAATTTAATACGATTGTTTTTTGCCAAGTTGGCGTAATGTTCGTGACCAACAACTTGTAAATAAATCAAGCGGGCCAGCAGGACCATTATCAGGATCACGATAAAAATAAAAATCGCAACGATTCGACTCAGAAAAATTTTATTTTCAGTGAGAGAGTTTTTGACAGAATAAACGCTGGACATGCTGGATGGTTAAAGCCGTGTTTTAGGTACACGAATATGACGTAATACAGTAAAAACCAACGGCCATGCCAGTGTTCCTGAAAAAACCGGCCACCAAAATTTAGCAGTAAATTGGGTGGCATTAAGGAAATTTTCAGTCCAAAAAATTAGAAGTTGTGACAAGAGTTGAATGATGAAAATAAACAGCGCTTGCTGGAACAATGGAAATTGGCGCAAACGTTTGTGTTTTTTTATGCAGAAATAAATAGCAAGAGGATAGGCCAGGGCATATTGGCCAAGCGCTCGTCCCGTTAAAACATCAGTTAACAAACCGATAGAGCCGGCACTGAGGATGCCTGTTCTATCAGGAGTTGCTAGTGCCCAATAAATCAATGTGAGCAGAATCCAGTCAGGATTAACTTGTTCAAAATATGCTGGCCAAGGTGCGATTTTCAAGGCCATTGAAAAAAATATGCTCAGAAAAAAAAAGCCCAGACTTTGAGGATTATTCAGTGACATCGCTTTTTTGTTTTTCTGATGTGGACGTTTCAGTTAATGGTTTTGGTTTTGAATCGCTCCAAACGATGAGTAATTCACGGCTTTTATCCAAATGCGCTTTTGGTGTAGCAAAGATATTGGCAAAAGGCTTATCCGGTTGTGGTTCAAAATTATCGACCACGGCAACTGGGTAGCCGTAGGGAAACCGTCCTCCGAGACCAGACGTCACCAACAGATCACCCGGTCGAATATCGGCATTATTCGGTAAATAAGGTAAATTTAAACGATTCAAAAGCCCGCTTCCAATCGCAATGGTTCGAAGACCATTGCGGTTGACTTGAACGGGAATGGCGTGACTTGGATCAGTTATCAACATAATTTCTGAGGTTAATGGTGTCGAGCGGATAACTTGACCGACAATTCCATGAGCATCCATCACGGGTTGTTTTGCATGAACGCCAAAACGTGAGCCTTTATTGACCAAAACCGTATGTTCATAAGGCACAAGATTAACTGACAGGATTTCAGCAACCAGAACTTGCTCACCTAATTTAAACGAATTGGCTAATAACGCCCTGAGACGGATATTTTCTTTTTCCAGAGCTTCAAATTTGAGTAATTTTCCTTGGGTGACAAGATGTTCTTGCTTGAGTTTATTATATTTTTCCCTTAAATCATCGGTCGTGAATGTTTGATGCGCAATCGTTGATGGTAAACTGACTAAAAACTGTACAGGATAAACAAGCAATGACAGAATAGAGCGGAGGCCATCCAGGCTATTACCACGGTGTTCTGCAATGATAAGACTAATTGACAGAATCACCACAATCAGCAGCCGGGTATTGATTGAAGGTTCAGTTGCAAATAACAGTTTTATTTTTATTACCTCTTGAGCTTAAGAGCAGGGAGATTTTATATGACTTTATTCTAGCGAAAAGGTTTCTGCGCCTTTTTCGTCTAATATCTCTAATACTCTGCCTCCACCTCTGGCGACGCAAGTTAATGGGTCATCAGCTATATTGACTGGTAACCCCGTTTCTTCAGCGACCAGACGATCAATATCATTTAATAAGGCTCCACCGCCAGTAATAACAATACCCATATTGGCGACATCAGCGCCAAGCTCGGGCGGTGTTTGCTCCAAAGCTACTTTGACAGCGCCTACGATTCCGGCAAGTGGTTCTTGTAAAGCTTCAAGTATTTCATTGCTGTTTAAAGCGAAACTGCGAGGCACACCCTCAGCAAGATTGCGGCCTTTAACTTCGATTTCCTTGATTTCGCTACCAGGGTAAGCTGTGCCAATTTCTTTTTTTATTCGTTCGGCGGTTGCTTCACCAATCAATGTGCCGTAATTTCTTCGTACATAATTGATGATGGCTTCATCAAAGCGATCTCCTCCGATCCTGACTGAAGCTGAATATACAATGCCATTTAAAGAAATCACGGCTACTTCGGAAGTTCCGCCTCCGATATCCAGAACCATTGAACCATGGGGTTCATCAACAGGTAAGCCCGCGCCAATTGCTGCAGACATAGGTTCTTCAATAAGATAAACTTCGCGGGCACCGGCCATTGCAGCAGATTCTCTGATAGCGCGGCGCTCAACTTGAGTTGATCCGCATGGGACGCAAATCAGGATGCGTGGGCTGGGGCGCAAGAATTTGCTCTCATGAACTTTTTCGATAAAAAAACGTAACATTCTTTCAGTTACGGCAAAATCAGCGATGACTCCGTCCTTTAATGGCCGAATTGCAGTAATATTCCCAGGTGTTCGCCCCAGCATTTCTTTTGCGTTTGCACCAACAGCGGCAATCGTTTTAACCCCGCGTATTCGGTCTTCTTTAATGGCGACAACAGAAGGTTCATTAAGGACAATTCCTTGTCCTGGAATATAAATTAGTGTGTTAGCGGTACCAAGGTCAATTGAAAGATCATTAGAAAAAAGACCGCGAATTCTTTTGAACATTTTCTTCCTGTTTTTTTGATCGTAAATAACCTCCTGCTCTGACTATCGAGTAACAGCAAAGGTTAGGTTGGGTTTATGCTAAGGAGCGTGCATGAAATAACTTGAACAACCGGCTTGTCTTTTTATCCATCTTCTGCGTTGTAAAAATAGTTTCATAGCTGACTATGCGCCTATTGCTACGCCTTGAATACGAATATAAATACTACGTCAGCTGCCCAACTTATTCCGAGCTCGTTCCTAAGGACTTGGTTTTTTTGTTGTCCATTCTAGCGGATTACCGTATTGCTGAAAATAGCACACACCATAGTTTTTTGGATAAGGCATACAAAGTTAAATTTTATAAAACACTGTGCTTAAACCATTATTGTAGCAGTGCCAATGATAAAGTATGATATTTTATATGATTAATTACAATTGTTGATGGAGTTTTTTTAAATGGCATTAACTGCTGAAAATGTAAACAGCATAGCTTATCTAGCTAGGCTTGGAATTGATGAAAAAGATATTGATGCTTATGCAAAAGATTTATCTGGAATTCTTGATTTGGTTGAGCAAATGAGTTCAGTCGATACCGAAGGTGTTTTGCCAATGGCGCACCCAACTGATCAACCGCAAAGGTTACGCGAAGATGAAGTCACCGAACATGATCAACGGGATTATTTCCAAAAACTTGCCCCTCAAGTTGATGCAGGTTTATATCTTGTGCCAAAAGTGATTGAGTGAGGTAACCAATGCATAACAAAACCATTGCTGAATTGGCGCGGGGATTGCGAGACCGTGAATATTCCAGTGTCGAATTAACCCAACATTTCTTGAACAGAATCAAACAGGCAAATTCTCTTAATGCCTTTGTTACGATCACTGAAGAGCAGGCGATGATTGAAGCAAAAGCAGCTGATGAACAAATTGTTAAAAGCCAAGCAGGGCCTCTAACGGGAATTCCCATTGGACAAAAAGATATTTTTTGTACTAAGGATGTTAAAACCAGCTGTGGTTCAAAAATGCTTGATAATTTTATTTCCCCTTACAATGCCACGGTGGTTGAGAAGTTCGATCAGGCTGGAGCAGTAATGCTGGGCAAGCTAAATATGGATGAATTTGCTATGGGTTCATCTAACGAAACCAGCTTTTACGGACCAGTCAAAAATCCGTGGGATATCAGTAAGGTTCCCGGTGGTTCTTCAGGAGGTTCTGCTACTGCAGTCGCAGCCAGATTGGTCGCTGGCGCAACAGGAACGGATACTGGTGGTTCTATTCGTCAACCCGCGGCATTTTGTGGTATAACCGGTTTGAAACCCACCTATGGACGAGTTTCCCGTTATGGCATGATTGCATTTGCTTCCAGTCTTGATCAGGCTGGACCCATGACTCAAACAGTTGAAGATGCTGCGATTATGCTGCAAGCAATGGCAGGATTTGATCCCAAGGATTCAACCAGTGTCGATCAACCGGTACCTGATTATCTTGAAGTACTGGAAAAAGACATTAAAGGTTTGAAAATTGGTTTGATTAAGGAATTTTTTGCCGAAGGTTTGGATGATGAATGCGCAAAAAAGGTAGAAGCTGCCTTAGATGAATACCGAAAATTGGGTGCAGAAATCAAGGAAATATCGCTACCTAATTTAAAACTTTCAATTCCGGTTTATTATGTGATTGCCCCAGCAGAATGTTCGGCCAATCTGTCCCGTTATGATGGTGTCAGATTTGGTTATCGTTGTGAAGACCCTAAAGATTTGAATGATATGTATATTCGATCTCGTGGTGAAGCATTTGGCGCCGAGGTAAAACGTCGTATTCTGATCGGTACTTATGCTTTATCAGCCGGATATTACGATGCTTATTATATTAAAGCCCAGAAAGTACGCCGTTTGATTAGTGAAGATTTCAAAAAAGCATTTTCTGATGTTGATGTCATTATGGGGCCGGTAACCCCATCTACTGCTTTTGGTATCGGTGAAAAAACCAGTGATCCGATTGAAATGTATTTTTCTGATATGTATACCATTGCTGTTAATTTGGCGGGATTACCTGCAATATCAATTCCTGCCGGGTTTTCTGATAACAAACCGGTTGGGTTACAGATTATTGGTAATTATTTTGCAGAAAGTCAGTTATTGAATGTCGCACATCAATACCAAAAGGTAACTGACTGGCATCAACAACTTCCAGAACAATTTGCATAGGAGATCATAAAATGGAATGGGAAACAGTGATCGGCCTGGAAATCCACGCTCAACTGGCTACAAAATCGAAAATTTTTTCCGGAGCATCCACGGCTTATGGTGCGCCACCAAATACACAAGCTTGTGCAGTAGACTTGGGATTTCCAGGTGTGCTGCCGGTGTTGAACAAACAAGCCGTCAGGATGGCAGTTATATTCGGAATGGCTATTGAGGCCGAAATTGCTCCATATTCAGTTTTTGCCCGGAAAAATTATTTTTATCCTGATTTGCCTAAAGGGTATCAAATTAGTCAGTTTGAATTACCCATCGTTGGTAATGGCCATCTGGATATTCAGGTGGATGACATTAGTAAATGCATCGGCGTTACTCGTGCACATCTGGAAGAAGATGCCGGGAAATCTTTACATGAAGACTTTCATGGCTTGACCGGAATTGATTTGAACAGGGCGGGCACACCATTACTGGAAATAGTTTCTGAACCTGATATGCGTTCTGCAAAAGAAGCTGTTGCTTACATGAAGAAACTACATGAATTGGTTCGGTATCTGAAGATTTGTGATGGCAATATGCAGGAAGGCTCATTTCGCTGTGATGCAAATGTTTCTGTCAGGCCAAAAGGGCAGCAGGAATTTGGCACGCGAGCTGAAATAAAAAATATTAATTCATTCAAATTTGTTGAAAAAGCGATCAATTTTGAAGTTGAGCGGCAGATTGATATTTTAGAAAACGGAGGCCAGATCGTTCAGGAAACCCGGCTTTATGATGCGGATAAAGATGAAACCCGATCCATGCGAAGCAAGGAAGAGGCAAATGATTACCGTTATTTTCCTGATCCAGATTTGCTGCCTGTAATAGTAGAAGAATCCTTAAAGCAAGAAATTAAAGCAGAGCTGCCCGAATTACCTGAGGCAAAAAAACAGCGTTTTAAAGACCAATATCAACAGGATGAAGAAACAGCCAGCCAGTTAACGGCAACAATGGAAATGGCTGATTATTATGAGCTGGTCGTCAAAAATGCAAACTGTGAAGCAAAATTATGTACCAGTTGGGTGACAGGGACTTTATTGGGCGCGCTAAACAAAACGGGTTTGGAAATCTCTGATAGTCCGATTGAAGCCGAACGATTGGCCGGATTGTTACAACGAATAGCTGACAATACTATTTCCGGAAAAATCGCCAAACAGGTTTTTGAAGAAATGTGGCAAGGTAAAGCAAACGCTGATGAAATCATTGAAGCCAAAGGATTGAAACAGATTACCGATACCGGTGCTATTGAGGCAATAATAGACAAGATAATTGCAGATAACCCTGCCCAGGTAGAACAATATCTGAGCGGCAAAGATAAAGTATTCGGTTTTTTTGTTGGCCAGGTAATGAAAGCAACCCAGGGTAAGGCTAATCCGGGAGAAGTTAACAAAATGTTAAAAGATAAATTGAAATAGTATTTCCAAATAAGAATTATCTAACAGTAGATTATTCCCCGAATATTCAAGGAGAATTGATGAAAAAAACTTTATTAATAATGCCAGCTATTTTTTACTTAACTGGATGTGCAACATCTGGGACTCAAACTTTAAATACAAATGATTCGAGAGAATGTGCAAAACATTTTACTTATAATGGGAGTTTTTTAGCGGGACGTACTTTTAAAACTCACGTTTTTATTCCTAAGGTATCGAAAAAAATAGCTATGGAGCGAGCTGCTCGCTACACAATAAATGATGGCTGGCAAATTACAAATACTAATGAAAACTTAGGTATTATTAGTGCTTCCCAGACTGTTAGCTATGGCAAAGGAAAAACAGTACCTCTTAATATTAGTGTCGAGCCACACAATAATGGTGTGAAAGTCGCAATGACCTACGCAACATCTGGAGGTGTGACCTCCCCATTGGATTCAATAGTAAACCATTTTTGTGCCACCATCGAAGCAATAGAGGGAAAATAAATTTTAACAATTGTATAAAGTCGACTCCAAAAGCGTAGGTGTGAAATGAGTTAAGGTATTAGGTAGCATTAAGTTTTTTCAAAACTCGGAGGCTTTAGCTTTTGAAAGTAACTTATGCGGGCGTTGGGCTGAAGGCTATGAAGCCCAACAATATGAACAAATCATTGAATGACAGTTTGTTAACTCAACCTGCTTCCCAACTCGAAACACAAGTAACAATGACCATAAAAATACGCTATTTTGCCAGTTTAAAAGAGTCATTAGAAAAATCTGAAGATGAAATTTCTGGTTCTGAAAACGCGCCCTTAACAGCAAAAAAAGTTTGGCAAATTGCTAATCCAAAAAAACAACTACCGGAAAATATTCTGGTTGCTATAAATATGGATTATGCAACGCTTGATGATCTTGTCCAGGATGGAGATGAAGTGGCTTTTTTTCCACCGGTGACAGGTGGTTAAGGAATCAGGTTTTCTCCAGCCACTTCATTAATACTATTGACTTCCTTTGGTAGATCAGTAGGTTGTTGCAGGGGAGCGGTTAAGCGACGAGGTGATTTTGTCCCCGCTTTTCGCTAAGCTTTTGGCAATTCAAAATACCCGATGACTCTAACTCACGAAGTGCTTTTTGGCAGCCACTGGTCTGCATCTGTGCTCGTGCATCATAAACTTAAAGTGTGTACAAACTCGTTTGGCCAAGTCGGATCTATGGGTAACTTCGTTATCTCTAAGCAATTGTTTGATGTATTCTATGCTGGTTGATCAGGATTGTAAATTTGAGCGCAATTATCCTGGTCATCGATAATTCCATCATCAGAATCTTGTGCAAAGCTTGAAAATGTTAGTATTATACCTAGTAAAACAGCGATGGTTGGAATCTGCTAAAGTTAATGAAAGATCTTAAAGATTGTGATGCTTTGAGATCATGCCTGAAAATTAAGTCGAATTCTTTATCATTAACGTCTCCTTATCAAAATAGGAAATTAGTTTTAATAAATGGTTTCGATGTTATGAGTAGCTATAACTCTATTTTAGAAATCACCTTTTGAACCGGGTGGTAGACCAAATAGACTTCGGAAGATTTTCAGATCTTTAAAGCTGACAGAACCATCACCATTTAAATCCGCATCGGGATTAGAAGTGCCGAAATATGTTCGGAACAGATCAAGGTCATTGAAACTGACGATGCCATTATTATCCAGATCTGCATCGCATAAGTTGCCGTATCCATCCTCATCACTGTCTCTTTGATCAGCATTGGCTACCAAGGTACAGTTATCAAGAACATCGCTAATACCATCATGATCGGCATCCGGCTCAGAGGAGATATGCTCGAGTAAAATGGCCATTTGAGGGCGATCAGAGCCGTCAGATTTTGGTTCCAAAGTGTATATATCTTCACCCCACCATGGCCCTGCAGCCCAATAAGTCCAACCCATCCAGACATCATTATTGACATCCATAAAATCCAACATATCCCTAAGTGCGTTATAACATTTCGTATTACGTCCACCTGCAAATTCACCTAAGAATCCACGAGCATGATGTTCTCTTAACCAGTTGGTAAATTCTTGTAAGCGTCTTGATCCAACGCTTGTATTAACACATTCTGGAGAAGTCCCTGATGAATCACTATCCAGGTATTGATGAACCTCGAAAACAAAATTATTTCCTGGATCAGTAATATTCTGCATAATTTCACCATTTGGCGTTCCGTACCAGCTGTCATTCCAGGAGTGTGCCCCTGTATATGCATTACCCGGAACTAAAATTAAATTTTGAGCACCTGTATCTCGAATGGCGCTGATTGCTGCATTAGCATCATCCAACCAGAGTTCTGTCGGCATATCATGGGGTTCATTCATCAAACCAAAAATTACGTTATTATTATTTTTGAACTGAATAGCCAGTTTGACCCAGAAATTAACAAATGCAGCGCGCGGTAATGCGCCAAGATCTCCATCAACACCAATAATTTCACCATAGTAGCGTGCACCGTTGTGAGGATCTAAAATAATTTTTGCATGTTTCGAAGTTGCATAGTCAACAAATTTTTTTATCCTGAGCAGTTCATCTTGATTTAAGGGACCATTTTGATCATTCTGTAAACGCTCCCATAAAAAAGGCAATCGAAAAATATTCATTCCTTTGCTAGTAAAATAGTCAACTTCATCATCAGTAGGATAGATATAATCTGTTCCAAACTCGCCAGGTAGATTAGTACCAAAATCAGCGCCAGCCAGATTAATACCTGTATATTGAACCTGTGCATAGGCATTAGCACAGATAAAGATAAAAAAAGCCCCGAGTATTTTAAAACACTTCATCATGCTCTCCATGGTAAAAATGTGAAAATTCATGCAAATTAGAAGAGTGTTAATTTCTTCCAATATAGAATTGATCGTTCTTACTCTTCGCAACTGAGCCGAAATTCATCATTTAAACTGAGTGGCAGAATAAGCGTGTATAATTTTCTTGTATTCGCATCGTTGCACAGCGCCTGTCGTTCTGAAACATTGTTAATATAATTACCACTATATTCGATATTGAGGACAGCTTTATTAGCTGAGATGAATGGATCAAGCTCATCACATTCTTCGAATTGGTGGCATTGTTCGTTAACAGCAAAATCAAACCATTGGACTAATTGAGGGATTTGGACCAGGTCATTTTTCAGGCCAATTGCCAAGTTTCTACGGTGAGACTCCTTGGCAAGAAAGCGATTGTATTCAAGTTGGTCTTTTTCAGTTAGAGGGAATCCGGTATTATTTGTATATCCATCGACATTATCAGGATCTACGCCATCGCAACCTTTTTGTTTCGCTAAATCAAGCCTGGCTTGCATTATTTTCCGGATATTTGTAGAGCGGATGTCTAGCCAGCGTTCCCCTGGCCAATTATCTAGTGGATTTCCTAATTCTTTGTTATCAAATTGTTCGGCATCAGTACGCCACTCTTCATAAGACCCGGCAGAAAAATAGCAAATAACTTTTTTCCCCGCACGCTTTAGTGTACGGATTAGTTTTTTTGAATTATCAAAAAGGTCTATATCAAAAATATCAACGTCGTAGTTGATATTTACAAGGAGATTGTCCGGTTTTTCTTGAAGTTGTATTTGCCAACTATTATCTAGTGTGGGTTTTATCCATGTTTTTGTAAGTGCGGAAGGACCGGGTTGTTGACCATACATTGATTTAAAAATTTCCAGGTCTGAAAAGCTTACCTTTCCATTGCCGTCAAAATCAGCATTTTCGTCATTTGTTCCAAACGCTGATTTAAATAAACCAAGATCAGCAAAGCTGACGAATCCATCATTATTCAGGTCAGCATCACAAACATTACCAAAGCCATCATTATTGCTATCTCGTTGATCAGGATTGTAAATTTGAACACAATTATCCTGGTCATCGATAACTCCATCATCATCAGAATCTAGGGCAAAACTTGGAAATGAGAGTACTGTACTCAGTAAAAATGCGATGGTTTGAATCTGCCAACAATTATTGGAAGACCTTAATGGTTGTAATGTTTTGATCACGTGTGAATATTGAGTCAAATTCTTCATTATTAATATATCCTTATCAAAATAGGGAATTATTTAAAAAAATGGCTTCGATGTTTTGAATAGCTATTACTCCATTTTAGAATCCACTTTTAGAACCGGGTGCTAGACCAAATAAGTTTCGGAAGATTTTTAGGTCCTTAAAGCTAACAGAACCATTACCATCAAAATCTGCATCAGGATCATGGGTACCAAAGACTGACTTGAATAAGTTTAAATCCGCAAAACTGACAATACCATTGTTGTCAAGATCAGCATCACAGGCATTTCCAAAACCATCACTATTACTGTCTCGTTGATCAGAATTGGGTGTGTGAATGCAATTGTCTATACCATCAACAATTCCATCATTATCAGTATCGAAAGAGAAATCATCAAAAATACGCCAATAGAAGCCCCCACCGGGAGAGCCAATAAATACCTTGGAAGCGTTGTCCGGATTAATAGAAATAGGAATAGCCATTGGCCACTCTAATCCCTCATTGACTTGAATCCAGGTAGAACCACCATCAGTGGTACGATAAACACCACCCGAATTTTGCTTATATCCGCCTGATGTATAAGCGGACGAAGAACTGGTGTAGATGATATTGGAATCGGTTGGGTCGATTGTAACATCTCTAAGATATGCCACATTTTCTTGAAGAAGCGAACAGCTCTGAGTTGCAATTGCAATCATCGAAAGATTGCAGCGATAGAGGCCTTGGCTGGTATCATTCTGAAAGACAGAAGCTAAAATAATATCCGGATTGTTATTATCAATTGCAATTGCAGATATTCCTCCCCAAGAACCGCGGCTGAAAATATTGCCATGATTAAAGCCATTAATTTGATTTTGAGATAGAACAGTTCTCCAAGTACCAATGTTGCCATTGTTTTTGGAAATAAATAGACCATGTTCTCCGCCAGCAAGGACATCTCCAGTATTAGGATTAACCTTTGTTACTCGACAACCGTGGCTGCATTCAAAAACCACATTCCATGATTGGCCATGATTTTCACTTCGGTAGACGCTTCCATCAATAGTGACAAACAGCCGACGTTGTTGTCTCGGACTAGTGGGGTCAATTGAAAGACCATAAATAAGATTTGTTGGAGAATAATCAGCTGTGTTTCCTGGAGTCCAGTTAACTCCATAATCATTGCTGAAAAAAGGGGCGACTGCTTGATTTTGATCTCCAGCAGCAAACATCCAAACGTTTTCTGCAGCTTGAGGATCTGAAGCCAGCGCCGTAACAACGCCCCCGTACGAATGGCCATCAATACCAGGCCATTTATCTGTATCATGGTTACAAAGCTGCCAATGAACACCAGCATCACGGCTTATTATACAGCCAAGATCATTTAATCCTGCATAAATAACATCGCTATCAGCTTGGTTGATCTCTAAAATAAAAGGGGTAATGTTATCAAGGCCAGTTGATTGCCAACCAATTTGTTCATCACCTTTTGTACTAAGGTTTATGACAGTTAATGGTTTATTATCGGTATTCTTATCACTAACGCTAAACACGAACTGGTTTGTTACCCAATAGATTTTATTACTGTCAGACAAATCAAAGCCAATTGTTGCCGCTCTGCTAGCCATGCCAGGATTCAAAATTGAGTGAATTTTTGACCAGCCAAGACGCCAGTTTTCAGTATTTCCGGCCCATTGTTCGACGTTACCCAGTTCCTCGATTTGCCAACTATTATCAGTATCAATAGTGCCATTTGAATTGTTGATGCGCCACGCTGCTTGCCGCGGCAAATCATGGTACCAACTTGTGTAGATATTTAATGCTCGAACACCAGTAGGATTGCCATTAGCTACAAGAGGCCAAAGAAGCAAGTGGGGGTCTGCGCCAGTGGGAAAAAAACTGGTATTAAATATATCTTGCCAAACATTGTTAATCAAATCAGTAGATACTTGAATTCCAGCAATTCCCTGAACAGAATCCTTATAAGCTAAAAAAGCGTAGTGAGGAGTCGTTGGATGGAATATAAAATCTGTAGGTTCTGCCGCATTGCCAATTTGGCGCCATGTTGCTCCACCATCTGTGCTGATATATACATTGGGAGAAGTAATATCGATAAAGCGGGTATTGACTGATAGAATGACAACCAAGTTCGGATCATTAGGGTGAGTGATTATTTTGCTGCCAACAATATCTACGTCAGCGTCTATACCTATAGAGTCCTGTGGTCGAGAAACATACTTGAAACTAAGTCCACCATCATTACTTCGCATCAGCATCGGGGCCAGAAAACCGCTACTATCAGTTAGTCGATTATAACGAGGTGTGACAGAGGCATATACAATATTAGGGTTACTGGGTGATATAGCAATAAAATGAAAAACTCTTTTATCACCACCTTCAACGAGGGTAAAATGTCTGCCCTCATCTGAACTTCTATATATTCCTCCATCTGTTGCTAAAAATATAATATCCGGGTTTGTTGGGTGAAAGGCAACACTAACAACATGTGTTGAATTCATTCCGTGAGTTGGGCCAATTATCTGCCACTGTTGATCCGAATGGCGCTTAATGTAAGCGCCCCCAAGATCAGTAGCCGCCACGATGGTACCAGTTGGGCCAGCTGCTGCATAATTCATAGCCCCACCTCCACCGATATTTGTTCTTTGCCATTTAGAATCCTGAGCATGAAGGTTGGTTAGAAAACAAAAAGCGATTACAAAACATAAGGTCATTTTGTTGAAAATAGGAGATATTTTTTTCATGGCTTAATTATTCATTCTACAAAATAGTCGTTAACATTTGCATATCAGTGTCTAGCCTATGTATTTTTCCACAGAAGTGAATATTAAATATTTACAAAAAATATTGCATTGTTATCCGTCTTATGGATTACCGAAACAATTTTGTAGTTAGCTATGTTTATTTTGTTTGAATTAAATAAGAATTATAAGCCTGCTACAAAATTTAAATATTTTTTAATCCTCACTCCTATTAATTATTACCATTGCTTACGATGTCATAAAGCCTAAATCTTTTGTAGAGAAATTATTTAAATTCGGGAATACAGTCAGCAGATCTGAATCACTGACTCCCATCCATTTGGCAAGTGTGGCACCGTATTGGTCAATAGATATTTTTGGAATAATCCGACCTGCGGTACCAGAATCATCATTACCTCCCGGGGTTAAATCAGGCATTTCGCCATGATATTTTCCTCCATCGACGGCATCACCCATCACCAGACTGTAGCTTCCCCAGCCGTGATCAGTCCCACCTCTGTTTCTTGCCATGGAGCGCCCGAATTCAGATAAAGTAAACGTGGTTACTGAGTCAGCCACTCCTAATTCAACAGTAGTTTGATAAAAACTGTCCAATGCTTCATCCAGGATGGCTAATCTTTGGGCATGAGGCGAGAGCTGATTGTCATGAGTATCAAAGCCACCTAACTTGACGAAAAACAGTTGTCGTTGCATACCCAGACCACCTTCAGCATCTCTGGCATAAATTAACCGTGCAATCATTCTCAGTTCGGCCGCCAAACTGTTTTTGTTGTTAAAAGGTGTCTGGATAACTCCATCGCTGAGAGCTACTGCTCCAGCAAGCGCACTGACTCGCTGTTCTATCAGCGTCGTCTGCCCGGAAATTTGTTGTTGTAAAATATTTTGGTAATTCATGTTCAATAGCTCATGCCATGAATTTGTTAAACTTGTACTACGCGAAGAAGGCGGTGTATAGCCAAAATCAAAATTTTTTACGCTGCCACTGTTAAGTGAAAATGGCTGAGTCTGGATTCCTGATTGCCACAAATTATTACCAGCCAGACTGAAGGAAGGCGAGATATCCATGTTATTATTTGCTTGATTGAGTAAATCGGAGATTAATCCTCCCCAACCTGGCTGGCTGGTACCCGACTTAGGCGCTAAATTAGTTTGTGCTATTTCAGTTTGATGACTATGTGAAAAAAGATCAGGGGGTACTCTAACGTTGGTATTTTCACCAGCCGCAAAAGCTAGATACTGCTCACGGCTAAGTGGTTCAATCAGGTTCCCGATATTACTGATCAAGGTGACTTTATTATTGTTATACAATTTCCTTACTTTAGACATCTCTGGATGAAAAGCATGTTGATTACCAGCGACTGGTAACAGTTGATTACGCGGGATTGCCAATGCTCCTCGAATTGCCGCATATTGCTGGTAATTTGTATTTTCATAGGGAATGAACATATTGAATGCATCATTTCCGCCGCCAAGATAAATACATACCAGACTCTTCTGGTCGGAAATTCCTGAATAATTGCCTGTTGCCGCCACTGCGCTATTGATAAGTCCCATACTGTTTTGTTGGAACTGGAATGATGAGCCAGCAGTAAACAGTGCCAGATTTTGAATGAATTTTCTACGTTTTAGATTAATATTCGTTTTCATAATCTTGCCTCCTATTGTTGAATGAGATATTCGGGTGAGCTGACAATCAACTTGATGGTGTCTTTCACTTTTGCCTTTTGACCTTCTTCTCCTTCAGGGAATATTTGGGCTAGATGAGAGAGAAGAATTTGACGCAGCCTAGATGACATACGGTTATTGAGTAATAGCAGGTTTAAATGGTCAACAAGTTGTTCAGGTGTATCTGCCAAAGACAATTGCTGTGAGATATCAATCGAAGTATAACGTTCATCTCCATGGATCATAAAATTAATGGCATTAAGGGTATTGATATGGGTGTTTTCTGTGACGATCTGGAATTCCGGAGCAACCAGATTTTGGTCGTGTAAAATACCAGGTGGCGAATAATCCGGCAGAAAGAAATTGAACACTGTCGGTGAGCGCAAAACAGTTTGCCCCAGCGTTGCCTCAAGATGATCCAAACCACCTGTGAATGGTAGCTTGTAATAATCGTAGTTTCCTTGTCCGCATGTATTGCCGCCATAAAAACTTCCTTGTTTTACAACTGGAATAACTGGGAAAGCTCGCCACAAATGGGTAATGCGTAACATCGGTTCGCGCAATTTACCAAATGTCTGGGGATTAGTCTGATAACCATTTCTCGCTTCCTGATCCAATAAAATCGCTTTAATCACAGCCTTCAGATCACCTCTTTCATTCGCTCCATTATTGTTGAATACGTTAGCAACACGGGCGACATACGCTGGTGATGGATTACTGGTGACCAATCTCTGGATGAGTTGTTTGCTGATAAATGGTCCGACATTAGGATGATTAAACAGATGATCCAGGGTTTGATCCAAATCTTGCTGGGCAGTTCCTCCTGCTGGTATGACAAAGCCATTCAATAAGTGTTTTTCACTGCTGTCGTGAAAGGCCTCCCATGCTTTCATAGGATGCGTGGTATCGCCATTACCAATATAAAGATCACGCCAGGCCGCCGAGTTTGCAAAGTCCCAACCAGTATAGACTTTTGCAAACTCTTCAATATCTTTCTGGCCATAGGTTGGGATTGGTTGACCATTGTCATCCAGTATCAGAGTTCCATCATTATTAAGTTCATGAACACCAATCGTAAATAATTGCATGAGTTCACGCGCATAGTTTTCATCAGGATGAAAATTAAGTTGAGAATTAGCTTTTTCGTTTCGGAGCATGCTCAGATAGCGCCCCATGATCGGGTGTAAAGTGACTTGTTCCAGCAATTCTCGATAATTGCCAAAAGCATTATTTATTAGCACATCATAATAATTTGCTAATCCATAGTTTGAAAACCGTAACACACCTCTTGCAGAGACTACTAGTATTTCACTTAATGCTAGGGTAACCCGCTGTCGCAGTTGATCTTTACCATTGACGGCTGTTTCCCACCAGACCTGGGAACGGGCAAGTTCACTGCCTCCAGTAATTGGTGGTGCAGATGTTGTACTTAAATCACACATTTTAATCGCCAGCGACTGCATGGCAGGGAGCTGTAATGTTGCAGGTTCTGAAAACTGCTCATTCAACCAAGCTTCAAAATTACCGAGTGAAACGAGATAATCAATATCTTCCTGGGTTGGACCAAATGTGGCCTGAGTCAGGAAACGTGCAGCTTGTTGTTTAGATAAGCTTCCATGATTGCCTGCGGGGCCAGGGGGTTTTCCAAACAAGGCTTTAAAAATGACCAAATCATTAAAGCTGACTAATCCACTGCCATCTAGGTCTGCATCAGCATTTGCAGTGTTGAAAGCATTTTTGAACAGCGAAAGATCGTCAAAACTGACGAAACCACTGTCGTTTAAGTCAGCATCGCAAACATTACCAAAACCGTCACCATTACTGTCGCGCTGATTCGGATTGGCAATTTCTATACAATTGTCTAGTGCATCGTCAACCCCGTCACTGTCGCTATCGAGTGCAAACACGAGTTGTGGCGTTATGACAAAACAGAAGAATAGAATGGCACTTAAGAAAGCCGATTTGAATTTATCTATACTCATTTTTATATCTCCTCATATCGGTATTTCTTTAATTATTGCACGGAACCATCATTATTAGTGAATGCAATTTTCTGGATGGTAAAATCCGCAAAGTCAACGGTGTCAGTTTCGTTGACGAGGTATTCAAGGTCTACAATGCTGCGGTAGATGCCCCATTTTGGGCGGTTAAAAAATGCGCCATTGCGCCAAAGATCGATACTCGATATTTCAATATCGATTACGGGTTCTTTGGTATCGTTTCGTACCAGTACGCGTAAATAACCCTGGTTGGCATAAGTCGCAATGACTTCAGCCTCAAGCCATTGTCCACGTATTTTATCCAATGGATAACTGGCCAATACCTGTAGGGGGGATTCATTGGTTGGGTTATACCGAACCTCAAGTTGATTACCATTGCTGCGGATAACACCTGTGAGAGTCATGATCGGCTGGCGACCACCTCCAGCACCATCAAATGCTTTGATCTGCATGAAGTGTGAAAACCTCGGTGTCACAGGGAAATTGTCTGTAAGGCGGAAATACCAGTGGTAGCGAACTGTTTCTCCTAACATACCCTTGGCCACCGGAACTGATTTATCATAGGCTTTGACTTCGTTGCGCTGACGGTCAGAATTGGCAGGAAATAATCCTCGATCATGGTCAATATCACGATGAATACTGAAAACAAAGTACGGGCCGTAAGGACTGCCAAATTGTTGCTGAATATGTTCAATCTCAGGATGATTGTTGGAAAAAAGATCGGGAATTTCCAATGCTCGCGGTCCGAGCAGCGCGGTGAATAGGGAATATGTATTGCTTGGTATTCCATCGGCCTCGATATGAATTTCTTCCAGAATATCATATCCTGGGTTGATAGTTCCTGCCGGGCCTGGCGTTTTACCAAACAATGACTTGAATACTGCCAGATCTACAAAGCTTACCGAGCCATTGCCGTCAAAATCAGCATCTGGGTCATTACTACCAAATCGAGCACGGAACAAATCCAAATCAGCAAAGCTGACATTGCCATCATTATTTAGATCAGCATCACAGCTATTACCAAAACTATCTTGGTCTGTATCACGCTGATCAGTATTGGTAATTAAAGTACAGTTGTCATCAGCATCAAGGATTCCATCTCCATCAGTATCCTGATTGTCATTTCTTACACAATCATATGTTTCCGCTATTCTTTCACCTGTGTCTATAACTTCAAAATCTTCGGCTTTAATAGGTGTTGCATCGGGAGTTTTATCAAATACTCGTGAATGTATACCAAGGTCTGACCATTTCGTTTGAGTGTAAAGATCAGATTCTGCAGTTAATGCAATTCTTCCTCCGTCTGCCAGTACAATGCCATAACGTTTCATTGTATTAATGACAACTCTAGCGGCAGCGTTATAACCATCAACTGGAAAGTCCGCCCTAAGCCTGAGTCTTGCGCCATAAGCAACTGACTCTTGAGGCCCTCTTGGACCTCCTGCATGAGTGGCGGGTCGAACATATAATCGGCCACTTACACCACCAAGACTAGCATCAGTTGCAATTCGGTCATTCGGTAAAGTAAATCGAATTGCATGGCCCAAATCTCCATTGCCAGTAGATTCATTTAATAATGAGGCTTGTATTTCATCAGCATTCCACAACAAAGGCTGAATTGGAAAACCTGCTGCATCAGCGCTTGTACAATGCTCTCCTCGTCCTGAATCAAGTTGTTTTTTACTCAAGTCCCAAATAGCTAAACTCTTTCCTTGTAATTCTCCACCTTTTAAATTAGCTCGGAAAACCTCATAAAGTATACTTCCTTGCTGCACAATATAATGACAATCATTACTAGTATCACAAGTCATATCACTTGAACCTTCAATACTTGCCCCAACTGGGATGGGGATAAGGCTTCCAAGCGGTTCTGAATCAGGTATGAAAAGAGTCTCTCCCGGGAGAGTTGTAAATGCTACCTTGTGATTACTATTTTCTGATCTATTAACTTTTAATGAAAAATCTATCTGCATACGGCCCAAACCAAAACCTCCAAGTCCAACAAGTGTTGAAATTTGGGTATTTGAATCCGGGTGAAGAGGGGCTGTGTCAACTTTCTGCTGCCACCAATTAATTATCTCAGTAGCTTGAGTTACACTTACAGTTACCAGTAGTAATGATAGAGAAATTATTATGGACAGAAACTTAGTGTA
>CAZGYJ010000008.1:0-38167 GCA_964530345.1 uncultured Methylomonas sp. | reverse complement strand
CAGGGTACCCAGATCAATAAAGTTATCCGTATCCAAATCATAGAAATATGCATGAGGATAAATATATTCACTTGGATTTCTTGTTCCTCCCGGCCTCATGAAACGAGTTGTTCCAACGATATGGTTAAGGTCATTAATTGCCAGCGCATTGCTCGCTTGCGGGACAAACGCTACGGTTTGAGAACCCGGTGTTATAGCAAACCCAAATGAACCAGAAAGTCCATAGCGTCTTTTTGTTCCCACCGCATAGCCTGAGTCGTTAATATCCATTAAATTATAAAGATCAGCGTAGACCCCTTTTCTTCTACCACGGGATCCAAATCTTGCTACATCCAAAAAAGACCAGCTTTGCGTATCAGGATGATAAATCGCCGGATTCTTTCCATTCGTCCTGCGGAATGGATTGATTTTCTCCTGGCTTCCAGCCAGTTGTCCTAGAGAATTAATACCTTGTGCAGTATATTGAGCCCCCAGGTTTGTCAGTACCCCTCCATCATAAAAGAAAGCGCCAGCCTGGGCGTTGCCGGCTACCACTTCATTATCATTAATGGCATTGGCTGCTATGCCATCTAAAATTTCAATGCCACTTGAAGCAGTCCAGCGAAACGCGACATTGGGATATTGATTGGTATTTTTTGCACCAACCACAGTACCATTATTATTGATATCCAAAGGCTTTACATTTGCACCTAGATCAATAAGTTCTAGCGCAAAAGCAGAAGAGCAAGCGCCAAAACCAATAATGAGACCTAAATACGCTGATTTTATGATTAGTGCTGACTTTTTATGTATTTGCTTTATATTGTTATCTTTGGTTTTTTTTCTAAAATGCTGTTGTTCATTTAAAAAAAACATCATGTTTATACCTCCTAAATTTATGTGGCTTTTTGAATATTTCATTGAATATTCATTCAACTCATAGGGTTATTGTGATTACGCTGTTTTTGTTGTTTTTGAATAAAAAAAACACTGCCTCACAAATTTCCAAGAGTTGTTTGCATTATTTCAGCAATAGCTTAAATGCATATTTAATGCCATCTCGGAGGTATAATGAAATGCTAGGTTAAAGATAATAAAAGCACTAAATCGTGCAAAATTTGTCCATTTCTTGAAGATCCATACGTTTTTTGCAGTACACGATTACAGAAAAATCATTTCTATTTACCAATATACCGAAAGCAAAGAAAGTGTGGCAAATCCATTGGCACTATCCAGAACTTGTTGACATTAGTACAGACTTGATTATCTTTTCCAAAATTTATATTCTGCAGTTTTCAGGAATTAAAAATTTAAATACTGCACCGCCTTCAGGATTTGGTTCAGCCCAAATTCTGCCCTGATGTGCGGCCACGATTTCCTTGCAAATAGCCAGCCCCAGCCCAGTGCCGCCAGCCCCACTTTTGGTTTTGCTGCTTTGAATAAATTTATCAAATACCGCTTCCAGTTCATTTTCTGGTATTCCAGGTCCTTGGTCGGTAATGGTAAACAAGACACATGATTTGTTGATACTATCGGATTTTCGCCTGCCAATATTAAAATTAGACTTTTCCAGGTTTACTTTGATCGTGGATTTTTCAGGTGCAAATTTAATGGCATTGGAAAATAAATTATTAATCACTTGGGCAATTCTGTTCCAGTCGAAAACGCTCATATATTCATTTTCCTTGGCGCTAAAATCCAGGTTGATGGTTTTTGCTGCAAGTTTTGCTTCATTTTCAGCAATAATCTGCCTGATTAATTCGCTTAAATCTTTATTCTCAAATTGATAGTCAACTTTTCCAGTTTCAAGTTTGGCGAGATCCAGTAAATCATTTAATAAAGCCAGCAAACGCTGGCCGCTGGTATCAATATTATTTAGAAAACGTTTTAATTTTTCCAGGCTCTGTTCCTTAAAATCAGCCTTTTTTAGCTGCTTTAAACCGAGTTGGGTAAAACTAAGAATGCTATGCATCGGCGTTCTTAATTCATGAGAGATATTATTCAAAAATTCTGATTTTGCCTGATTAGCGATTTCTGCGGTATTTTTTGCAGAAATTAATTCAGCAAGCTGTTCATTAATGAGATCCTGCAAATGGTCACGATGCTGCTTTAATTCCAGTTCAACTTTTTTTTGTTGGGTAATATCATTAAGAATACTTAAAAACCGGTAAGGCTTTTGGTCTTCATCCAGAAACGGGGTACTGCATTCTTTCAACCAGATACGTTCATCATGTTTGTTTCGATAACAGGTTTCTCCACTCCATGGGTTACCATCAGATAAAAATGATTGTTTTCTAATGGTATTTTTCGTGGTTTCGCAATGGCTTTTATCTATTATATTTTGGTTAAATTCGCCTATAAATTCCTTACGATCCCGAGCTAAAATCTGACAAAATTTCTCATTTACATCAACAATGCAAAATTCCTGATCCATTATTATTACACCAGTAGCAAAGTCCAGAGCCTGTTTATGGTCAGATAATTCCTTTTCCAGTTTTTTATTTAAGGTAATATCGCGAAAAAAACAAACCAGCGTTTGATCTTGATTAACTTCCTCGACATCATCAAGATCGTCATCAAATAATGTGACATCTTGTTCATCATCGAATAATGTTGTGTCATGCTGGCTGGCCAGACCGGTGGAAATATGAAGCAGAATATCAAACCCCATCCTGTGCTTGCCAGGCAGAGGCACATTTTCAGATGACCGGGATAAAATAAAATAGCGAATATATTCAGCAACATTATCGTCTGCCCAGTCAGGACAAGGAATCAGATCTGGAATTTTACGGCTAATCACCTCGCCTTCAGTGTATCCAAAAATGTGTTGAGCGGCGAGGTTAAAAGTTGCTACCGTACCATCAGGATTAAAAGCAATAATGCCATCAGTAGCATTGTGAAGTAATGACTGAAGCTTGGTCTGTGCTGAAATTAACTCAAAACCAGCCTGAGAAACTTCCTCATGCTGTTTTTTCAGGTCAGCCAGTTCCTGTAGCAGTTCTTTAACCGAATCCGGTGTTACCTGTGGTTGCGAAGTTGGCATACAATCAGCTCAAAACATCTTTACAGGAAAGCATGAACCTCATTTCCATTGCCTTTGTATTCAATATGATTAAAACTAAGTTTATTAGCCATTGCGATACCGCGACCATGATTATCCATAGCTCTATCAGGAGCAAAATCCAGATAATTTTGCCAATCAAAACCTTGCCCCTGGTCAGTAATAATAATTTGTATTCCCTCGTGTTGATGATTGTTGAACTGAATTCGGGCAAATTTTTCAGTATTTTCTGCTTGTGCAAGCCTTTTTTCTACTTCCTGTTCCCACTCACCACTGGCATTAAGCACAGATTTTTCTTCATAAGTGATAGCCAGATTACCATGTTCAATAGCATTTATCATAAGCTCAGTAAGACCCAGAACTACTTTTTCAGGATCAGTACAAGCGTTCGATATCAAGGAAGCAATTGCACGGGCCTCGTCTGGAGTTTGAAAATCGAAACTGGCTGATTTCAACAAGCCCATGGTTTGTTTTGTTTGATGGAGATCAGTTTGTAGTTTTTTAAATCGCAACCGGTCATTAACGGCTGTATTGACAATCGACAACAACATTTCTTCGGCAAACGGCTTGGTCAGATAATAATAAGCACCTGCTGAAATACCTTCCAGAATATCATCGTGACTGGCTTTTGCGGTTTGAAAAATTACCGGGCAATTCTTGAGAATTTCATGTTCCTTGATACGTTCCAAAACTTTCAATCCGGAAACATTGGGCATCATCCTGTCCAGCAAAATCACATCAAAACTTTGCGGATGTTTTTCCAACATGGACCAGGCTATTTCACCATCTTCCGCGGTACTTATTCGGTAATCACAGTCAGCCAGATACTCCGAAATAATTTCGAGATTCAGTTGTTCATCATCAACAATCAATATATGAGGTGTTTGTTCGCCCGCCATCCATCCAGACTCCAAAAAAGTAGCAATTATTCAAGAATAGTCGATAAATAAAATTTAACCAGGTTGCCCGGTTGAAATCATCCTTTTTGCGAATAAAACTGGTTTTTTGATGATTAATCATTTGCAACAATCATCCATAAGCGACTGATTATAAATAACTAGATTCCGTTTTATAAAGGCAATAAAAAATCAATCTTAAGAAATCATCATTCATTAATGCGGAATTTGGATATCAAAAAGCAAAGCCATCTTCTCCATTTCAAGCAAAAAAGAACATGATTTTAAAATCCTTCCACTATTTTTGAGTCACCCAAACCGAACTTAAATTAAGCGCTTTTTTGGCTCTGGAAGCATAGGAGCCTGCCTCGTATTTGGTTTTAAAACCTGTCACACGAAGCCGATACCATTTTTCACCCTTCACTTTCACAGCAACCACCTCTACTGGTATTCCCTTTTTTTTGAATTCAGCCGCTTTTTTCTTAGCGTACCAGTCCTGTTTAAAAGAAACTAAATTGACAGTCCAATCAGCCGATGTTTTGGTTTTTTTCTTACTAACTACTTTTGTTGACCTCTTCGCCTTACGGGTTTCGAGTTTTTTGATTGATGCCGATAATTCGATAACCTTATTATTAATATCTAAAACTTGCTGTTGCAATTTGCCAATAAGTCCCTGCATTTCTTCCTGACTTTGATTTGTACCGGCTTGGTTGTTTAATTGATCTTTCAACATAGCCAATTGAGTTCTGATGCTCTGTTGATTATTGTCTAGTAATAGATATGAGTCTTTCAGACTTTTCAAAGTGTTTTGCGTATTAACATCCGGTTCCGTGACTGATTCTTCCATATCAGAAACTAGAGTCGTCAAATCAGTAACATCAGAATCTAAACTACTAATCTGAATCATCGCCACAATTGCAAGGATAGTGGCCAGAGCTGCCATTCCAATAGCAATACTAGCTAGTAATTTATTACTTTTATTAGTATCCTCCTGTTCCCGTGATAAGCGTTTTAATTTTTTATTGATTTGTTCAATGGCATCTGTGGGATCATTCGGCTTGGTATTGGTCATCTGCTCTTTAACATCGGCCACCTCTGCCCACAATTGGCTGACTTGGGCCGTTAATGCTTCCGCTATGACATTGCTACTAGTTTCCGGTTTTTCTTCAGCAACAGAATCTTGTTTTAAATCATCACCAGAATTAGCAGTTAATGCCTCTTGAATGACACCAGACTCAAAACCGCCTTGTGCCTGCGGTTCGGATAAATCCTCATTGGAGTTTTCTTCAGGAAAAATCTCATCGTCATCTGCAGTAATATCAAAATCGTCTAAATAACTATTTTCTTCTGTGGCGACTTCAGGCCCACTTGATTCTGACGTTTGCGTTTCCTCAGGAATTAATTCAGTTGACTCATTGTCTTCAGCAAATTCATCCGGTTCATCCTCAGCGAATTCATCAATTTCCACCAAATCTTCAGCCCCTTGTTCTTGTTCAGAAGCTCCAAACATTTCATCCATTAAAAGTTGATCAATCGCATCATCATCTTCAAGAAAGTCATTTTTATCTGATGAAGACTGGCTTTCAAATTCGTCTAAATTTTCCTGCTTTTGCTTATCATTTTCATCTGCCATAATTTTTCACATGAGTAAAAGTTTTGGTGGTATTCAAAAAATTTGGTAACTATTCAGCGTATTTAATTTAACTAAATTTTTAAATATTAGTTGCTTATGGAAGAAGTGTATGTGTCATGGATGACACAATCAAGCCTACACGCGTATTTACGGCGTCTTCTGGAATAAGTTACTGATATTGAAACTATAGATACACTGAGTAGTTACAAAATTTGTTTTATTTTACTAGATCGTTTAATAGATGTTTGAAAAGTGAGTTTTGTCCCCCGAACAAACGTTACCAAATAATTAATCTTCGAGATTTCCTTAAGTATAAACAGTATAACTTCTATTAAAAAATGATAAACTCTTAGGTCAAAAAAACAGCGATATAGGTCATGCAATTAACAATCACGGTACTGGGTTATACCAAAAGCAATTTTATTGAACGAATCTTGTTTGCCGTCAATGATTGTAAATGTTCAATCCTTGAGATGCGGGCGAACCGGTTAATGGCCTGCACAGCAGCGTATTTTCTGGTCAATGGCGAGTGGAACCAAATAGCAAAGCTGGAAAATCTGCTGGAAAATCTTGAAAAAAAGTTGGAAATCAAAATTCACCTGCTCAGGCCAGGTAAATTTATCAGCCACGATGATTTTACCCCGTATTCTTTAGAAACTGTCTCATTGGAACGCCAGGATGCATTGCAAAGTATTATAGCTTTCATTAGCGACCATGACCTTACCATTGAAGAAATATCAAGTAGTCGATATGTCGATTCTTATTCACAATCAGAACTGGTCACCACCCGTTTCATTCTCCTGGTTCCTGCGGGAATACGAATTCTTAACTTGAGAGAAGAATTTCTGGAATTTTGCGATCATATTAATATTGATGCCATTCTTGAACCGATAAAAAGATAGTCGTTTGGTTAAAACATAGTAACACTTTCTACAATTATGAAATAATCAACCATAATAAAAATAAGGAATTATTAGCAACCTAAGGTATACAATCCGATTCATGCGATCTAATTTTTTTCATAATATTCCAATCCGGACCAAACTCATTTTAATCATGTCAGTGACTGCCGTTTCTGCCATGCTTTTAATCACTTCAGCATTTGTCATTTTTGAGTTTCATAGTAAAAAAAGAGCAGTTGAGCAGGAATTATTATCTCTGGCTAATGTTGTTGGATGGAATTGTTCAGCCGCCTTGGCTTTTGCGGACAAGAAAACTGCCGAGAAAACTTTAACGGTAGTAAAAACCAACCCGGAAATTATTGCAGCATATATATATGACCTGGACAACCAGATCTTTGCGCAATTTAATACTGATAAAACTCAGATTTCACCCTGGAGTAAAAAGCAACTCGAAGCAATCGGTAACTACAAATTCAAAACAACTGCTGGAACCATAACTGGTTCTGGTTCCTGGCTGACTACATTAAAAGAAATGCTAGTCAATACCTTTTTTCCCCCAACCATTAAAACTGGCACACTGAAGTATGATGAACGGGGTTATCTGCACTTGATACAGCCCATTATTTTAAACCAAAAAACAGTTGGGACTATTCACCTGGTTAATGATCTGTCCCGATTAAAAAAACAACTTTTCTCTTTTTATCAAATTCTCATCGCAGTTTTATTACTGACATTACTGGTGATTTTACGAATGTCCTCAACACTGCAAAAAATCTTTTCTGAGCCACTGATTGATTTTATGCAGGTCATGAAATCAGTTACAGAAAAAAAAGATTTTACTGCCCGCGTTAACAATACCGGGACAGATGAATTCGGACAAATGGCCACTGTTTTTAATACCATGTTGGGTGAAATCCAGGACAGAGATTCCGAACTTTCCTCTCATCGAACCGCACTGGAAAAAAAAGTCGTTGCCCGTACCAGGGAGCTATCTAAAAAAAATCAGGAACTGGAACAAATCACCCAAAGTGCAATTCAAGCAAAAGAAGCGGCAGAACTCGCCAGTCGAACCAAAAGTGATTTTTTAGCGATGATCAGCCATGAAATTCGCACGCCTATGAATGGAATTCTAGGCATGACTGAATTACTCATGCATTCCAAACTGGATGATCGCCAAGAAAGATTGGCCAATACAATTTTACGTTCAGCAAATTCTTTATTAGGTATTATCAATAACATTCTGGATTTTTCAAAAATTGAAGCAGGCAAACTCCAGTTAGTCAAAACTGATTTTGATTTGCGACAATTACTTGAAGAAACACTGGAAACATCTGCTAATCAAGCCCATCGTAAAGGTCTTGAATTAGTTCTCAATTTACCTCCCAAACTGAATTATATCGTTCATGGCGACTCTGAAAGACTTCGCCAGGTACTCATCAACCTAATTGGAAATGCCATTAAATTCACCGAAACAGGAGAAGTGCAATTAAAAGTCACACAACAAAAATTAACAACCCGTAAAGATCATTTAAATTTTAAATTTGAAATTCTGGACACAGGGCCAGGCATTGAGCCTGAGCAACAGCAACGCATTTTTGAAGGCTTTACTCAAACCGATGGCTCCATTACCCGCCGCTTTGGTGGGACTGGTCTGGGTCTGACCATTTCCAGGCAATTAGTACAACTAATGGACTCTGAAATATTTTTGAACAGTCAGCCTGGTAGTGGCTCCTGTTTTTATTTTTCACTTGAACTGGAAGCAAAACAACCCGTACAAAATATTAAAGTTGATACCCGGCAGCTACGAGCAGTAAAAATTCTGGTCGTCGATGATAATCCCAGCCAAAGAAAAATACTACTTGAGCAACTAAAAGCTTGGGGAATGCGCTGCACTTGTGTGGGCAACAGTACCAGAGCGCTAGCCGAATTAAAAGACGCTTCATCAGAAAATGACCCTTATCGGATTGCCCTTCTTGACTGGCAAATGCCGGATATGGATGGTATGAAGCTGGCGTCAATTATTCGAAATGAGCCTTTAATTTCACATTTATTTCTCATCATGCTAAGTTCTGATACTTTTAGCGCTGAAGCAGATCAGTTCAGTAACTTTGGCATCAGTTATTATTTAACCAAACCGGTATATCAAAAACCTTTATTAAATAGCCTGCTTAGAATATTAGGGGCTGCGCAAGAAGTGTCTGTTGAATCGCCAAGCATGCCTAGTCACAACACAACTATCATTGAGGCTAAAATCCTGCTTGCTGAAGATAACGCGATCAATCAGGAAGTTGCGCGCAGCATGCTGGAGGAACTGGGCTGTGATGTCCATATAGTGAACAATGGTTTTAAAGCCATAGAAGCAGTAAAAAAGCAGGACTATGACCTAATTTTTATGGACTGTCATATGCCAAAACTTGACGGCCTGCAAGCAACTCAGCAAATCCGCAAAGAGAAATCTGGAAAAGCTCGAATCCCAATCATTGCGCTAACTGCCGATGTACAAAAAAATATTCGGGATCAATGTTCTGCCGCTGGTATGGATTTCTACATCACTAAACCATTTACCCAAGTACAATTACAACAGATCCTGGAAAAATGGTTACCTCATAAAGTCATTGAAAATAACCGCCCGAAAACCGACATTGCTTCCCACTCAGCTTTAGCAGTTCAGCGAAATGAACGTCCAATTATCAATTACAATGCGTTAGATCAACTGCGTTCTTTACAGACCTCAAGCGGAGAAAATTTATTAGTTAAAACTGTTGCAATGTTTCTGGAAAATGCGCCAAAGGATATTGTAGCAATGCAGCAGGCTTTCCAGGATCAAAAACCAGCAGAATTTGGGAAAATTGCTCACCGGTTGAAATCTGCCTGTGCTATCGTCGGAGCACAAGATATGGCTAGCGCCTGTGAATCCCTGGAAATTTTAGGCAATCAAGGTATCTTGAAAGGCTCTGACAGAATGCTTCAGGTCATTAAAGATGGTTTACAAAAAGTAGCTGCGTCATTGAAAGAACAAATCGAAGCTACCCAATCCCAACCAGAACCAGTTAAAAAACCGGCACTTTCCAAACAACAGCATATTCTCATTGTAGACGATGACGCCAGCTTTCGACTGGTTACCAGTGAAGCACTTCGTTCAGCTGCATTTCTTGTGGATGAAGCAGAAAGCGGTATACAGGCATTGAAGAAAATTAAAAATCAAACCCCTGATCTGATTTTACTTGACGCCGGAATGGAAGGACTCGACGGATTTGAAACCTGTAGAAAACTCAGAATTGATCCGGCTGGATCCGATATACCGGTTATTATGGTTACCGGTCGTGATGATATGCATTCAGTCAATCAGGCTTTTGAAGTAGGTGCATCAGATTTTATTCCAAAGCCGATTAATTACGCTGTTCTGATTCACCGGCTGCAATTTATCCTGAGGGCGGTTCAAAATACTGCCGAACTTAAAAACAAAAAATTACAGTTGGATGCAGCCCAACGAATCGCCCGACTAGGTTATTGGAACTGGCAACCAGAGCAGAACAACTTCAGTATTTCTTCACATCTGGCAATGTTGTGCGACCTTGAAATGAAGGATTTTGATGGAAGCTTACAGAGTTATTTGCAACTTATCCACCCTGAAGATCGGAGTTTCGTAAAAGATGCAATCCAGGCAACAGTTAATCATCAATCAAATCAAATGGTTGAATATCGACTGCAAGTTGCTGACTCGCATTCTATTTTAGTACATCAGGAAATGCTACAAGTCACTAATAACAGTGAAAAAATTGTTATTGGAACGGTTCAGGATATTACCCAACAACGAGAAAGCGCCAAGCAAATTCATCGTCTCGCCTACTTTGATAACCTAACTGGTCTGGCAAGCCGTGCTTATTATCAAGTAAGAATCGAAGAAAGCATTAAAAACGCCAGACGACGCAATGAAGAATTTGCCTTTCTGTTTTTAGATCTGGATGGCTTCAAGGATGTTAATGACAGTTTCGGGCACAACATTGGCGATCAGTTTTTAAAATCCATTGCCCAACGCCTGAAAAAAGTTGTCAGGGATATTGATTTTGCCGCTCGCTTGGGTGGCGATGAATTTTGCATTATTGTTGGCAATTTGTCCGATGATTATAATGCTGCGGAAGTTGCCAACCGATGCTTGCATGATATTAATCAGCCTTTAACCGTTGGTCCTCATCAAATTAAACCGAGAGTTAGCATTGGTATCGCCATATTTCCCAAAGATGGCGATAATGAACATGATTTAATGAAAGCAGCAGATGTTGCTATGTATGCCGCAAAACAGGCAGGCAAACAACGTTATGCGTTTTATTCGCCTGAAATGACTACCAAGGCAAAAAAACGTTTGCATGATGAACAGCTATTACAAACTGCCCTGGATCAAAATCAGTTTATTCTTCATTACCAACCTCAAGTTTCTTTTCAAACTCGGCAGATAGTTGGCGTAGAAGCGTTGATCAGGTGGCGCCATCCTGACAAGGGAGTCATTTTGCCAAATGAATTTATTCCAATTGCAGAAAGTCTGAGCTTAATCGATAAAATAGACCAATGGGCGCTTCGTAATGCTTGTCAACAAATTGCCGATTTTAATCGTACCATTGGCCAGATTCCTAAAATTGCAGTCAATATTTCAGCAAAACATTTTGCAACAATAGCATTCCCCAGCTTGATTCAAAAGGTTCTGGACGATACCGGGCTGGCACCCGAACTACTTGAGCTTGAAGTGACTGAAAGCATTATGCAACTGGAAACCAATGATACTATCTTCCAACAACTCAAAGAGATGGGAGTAAAAATTGCTATTGATGATTTTGGAACAGGTTTTTCCTCGCTTTCTTCCTTAAAACAACTGCATGCAAACTGCCTCAAAATAGACAACATTTTTGTCCAAGACGTTGTTATTAATTCCCAGTCATCTTTATTGTTAGGAACAATTTTTGGCTTAGCCAATGCCTTGGACTATACTTTAATTGCTGAAGGAGTAGAAACGGAAGAACAAGCCATGGTTATGAATGGACTCGGCTGCCAGGTAGCCCAGGGGAACTATTTTTGCACCCCGATAGCTTTCGAGAAATTACCTGAATTACTAAATGCTGATTTTTCTATGAAAAAAACTGAACCTACCACCTAACATCACTTACAAAGTGATCTGTAGACGATACAACATTAGTTCTGTCGTCTGAATTGAAAAAAACTTGATCATGGAAAAAAAACCTCCGGTCTTTAAACATAAAATTTCAAGGCAACCTACCTTACCTACCCTGCCTATCGGCATTCAGCATTTGCTTGCAACACTAGCAGATGAAAATTTGACCTATCCTAAACTGGCCAAAGAGATAAAAAATCATCCTAATATTGTCGCCAGAATAGTTGCTCTGGCAAATTCAGCCTGGGCCGCCCCTGTTGTACCCATTACTGATCTTGAAACTGCCTGCGCCAGACTAGGAATGAGTATTGTCCGCAGCACTAGTCTAGCTTTGGCTATTGCTTCCCCTTTTAATCCTGCTCGTTGCCCAGGATTTGATATTGAACTTTTTTGGAGTACAGGCATTTTGGTTTCAGAAGGCGCAGCTATATTAGCAACCAAAATTAAACCTGGAATATTACCCGAAGAAGCAGTGGGAACAGCCCAAACCGCTGGAATATTACACCATATAGGACTTTTGTGGTTTGCTGACCAAATGCCAGAAGAAACTACCAAAGCTCTTAAAATGAAAACTAGCACCCCTAGCATTTCTCTAAGTCAGGCTTTACGGCAACTTACCTACGCAGACTATACATCGGTAGGAGCATGGATTGCCAGGGAATGGGGATTGCCAGAACTATTAGCCACTACTATTGAACAACACCTCAACCCGGATTATAAACTGAAATTTTGGGAGATAACATTACTGGTCAGCTCCGCAGCCAGAATGACCGCAGCCTTACACCGAGGTAATGAGGAAAAACCTGAAAATTACCGTTTGGAATCTTTAGGTGTCAGTTTGTCTGCCCAAGATGTGGTTTTTGAACAAATGGCCAAAAAACTGGATGGTTGCCGAGAAATGGCCCGTGCATTGTCTCTGTAAATTTTCTTATCATCACTATTTAATAGTTTCAATTTGACCTAAATGTTAAGCTATTGATTAATTTTATTGACAAGGCATTACCATGACAACAATTAAAATTGGCAGTATGGTTCCTGATTTCACAGCATTAGCAACTGGTAATAAAACAATAAAACTTTCTGATTACCAAGGTAAAAATCTGGTTCTTTATTTTTATCCAAAAGATAATACCCCAGGGTGTATCAAGGAAGGCCAGGCGTTTAGGGATCACTATGATGAATTTGTCGCTTTAAAAACCGAAATTCTTGGCGTGTCTCGTGACAGTCTTAAAAGTCATGAGAATTTCAAGGCAAAGCAGGAATTTCCTTTTGATTTGATAAGCGACACTGACGAAGAATTGTGTCAATTATTCGATGTGATCAAAATGAAAAATATGTTTGGAAAAAAAGTTAAAGGCATTGAACGCAGTACTTTTCTGATTGATCCAGAAGGTCGATTAGTTCAGGAATGGCGCAAAGTAAAAGTTAAAGAGCATGTTGAAGAGGTACTGGAAGCCGTTAAAGCATTGAGCAAGGAAAGCTAAAATTTAAAGTAACTATTCAGCATATTTAATATATCTAAAATTGCTCAATATCAGCAACTTATGGAAGAAATGTATGTGTCATGGATGACACAATCAAGCCTATACGGACGTATTTACGGCGTCTTCTGAAATAAGTTACTGATATTGTATCTATAAATACGCTAAGTAGTTACAATTTGAAAAAGCTAAGCTTACTTTTTTACTCTCTTATTGAATCTGATTCTTATGAAGAACCTCAGAAATCGAAATGTTTCCGCTCTGGGATAAATCCGAAATTAATTCAGTATCCTGGGAAATCTCATTATTTTTTGGCCATGCGGAAACAACCGCTTTAACCAAAGTTGCCAATGGAATTGCGAAAAATACGCCCCAAAACCCCCAGAGTCCTCCAAAAAATAAAATTGCTACAATAATTGCGATTGGGTGTAAATTGACTGCTTCAGAAAATAACAATGGCACCAGCGCCACGCCATCAATAATTTGAATAATGGCGTAAGCGATCACGATATACAAAAACTCATCAGCGTTAACTCCCCATTGAAAATAAGCAACGCCGATAACAGGAAAAGTGACCAAAGTCGCACCAACATACGGAATAATCGCTTGCAAACCCATAAACACGGCCAGCAACATGGCATAATTCAGCCCAAGAAGTGAAAAAGTCACATAACTAGCTACCCACAAAATCACAATTTCAACAAACTTGCCGCGAACGTAATTACCAATTTGCATATCAACTTCCTGCCAGACTCGCATTGATAAATGCCGGTCTTTAGGCAAAAACTGAGTCGCCCAGACAATGATATCCTGCTTATCCTTGATGAAAAAAAACACCAGCATAGGCACCAGAACCAGATACACCATTGCTGTCACCAGACTAATCACAGATGCGGCAGAAAAAGACAATAATTCCTGAGTATATGTCAGTATTTCCTGCTGAGCCGAAAACACAATAGTCTTTAATTTATCCTCAGAAATGAGCTGTGGATACATTTCAGGCAAACGCATGACCTCTTTTTGCATCGCCTTGATCATCGCAGGTGTATGTTGAACCAGTTGCAAGGTTTGTTCATACAGCATGGGCATTAAAACAAACAGCAGAAACGCCAAACCAGCCATAAACGTAAAATAAACTAAAAACACCGCAATAATTCGTGGAATTTTCAAAAATTCAACTTTAGCAATCAACCCTTCCAGCAAATAGGCGATAACAATAGCAACCAGCACTGGCATCAAAATATTGCCAAGGTAAAAAACAATGAGAAAACCAAACAGTAAAATTAACGCCAGCGCCACTGCCTGCGAATTTGGCAAAAAACGCTTTACCAGATTAGTGAAAATTTGACTGAATGAAGGGTCTGATGGCATTTTCATTATGATTATTATTTTGAACTGATGTTATACACTAACCTGGCTTAACATCAAGCATAAGACGCTCCATTTGAAAAGACTTACCCCCTAATCTTTGTTGGTAAATGGTAGCATAGGCCAAAACAGCCGCCACATATTCTCGGGTTTCTTTAAATGGTATGGTTTCTATCCAAATATCTGCTGGTAATGTTTTATCTGAAGGTAGCCATCGTTTAACACGATGCGGCCCTGCATTATAAGCAGCGGTCGCTAAAGCAAAATGGCCATGGAAACGCTGCAAAAGCTGTTTGTAATAAAAAGCACCGTATTTCAAATTAGTTTGCTCATGAAAAAGAATATTTTTACCGCTCCATTTTTCTTTAAGATCTCTTGCAATCTGCCTGCCGGTACGCGGCATAATCTGCATCAATCCCCTTGCTCCAACGGGTGATAACGCGTATTTGTCAAAAGCGCTCTCGCGTCGAATCAATCCAAATATAATTGCAGGGTCAATGCCTTGTGATTTGGCATTTTGACTGACTAATTTCGAATACACCAAAGGAAATCGCAAATTCACATCATCCCAGTGCTTCACTTTCGCGACGGTAAATATTGCCAGATTATGCCAATCATGCTGCTCAGCAACTTTTGCGGCTGCTAAAATTTGATTTTTATCCAGATGTTTAACTAAATGCCACCATTCCCTTTTTGCTTCAACATCCCGATCAAAAAATCGAAATTCTCTGACTGCTTTAAAACCAGCGCTTTCCTTTAGATCAAGTAATTGACGTGTCTCTAAAAAAATAGGATGATCCTGAAGCTGAGGTTGCTGCTGCAGATTGTAAGCTGACAGAAAGCCGTAATAACTACGATTATTTTTAAGCTCTTTGTACAATTGGGTTGCCTTGTTTTTTTCGCCTAATTGACTAAAAGCTCGCGCTTGCCAATATTTCCAGCGTTCCTGGTTTTTTTCTATAGGTTTCAACATCCCTAAAGCTTTGTTTACACCCTGCCAATCCTGAATGGCTAAGGCAGACCGTACAGTCCAAGCTCTGATTTTTTGTTCATCACTATTAATTTTGCTTAGTCGTGAAAATGCGTTTTGATTTTTCCTGTAGGCGAGTGTCAAAGCCAACCGTTTTTCAATAGATTGCTGTACTGATTTGGAAATCTTGATGTTGTTTTTATATTTATCCCAAAGATTCAATGCCAAAGTATAATCTTTACCAATCAAACGCCGAATCCCATGGGCAAAAATTGGGCCTTGGTCAGTTTTCTTGACTGGCCAATTTTTTACATCTTCAACCAATTGCGGATTTTTGCTAACTTTCAACCAAAATTCCGCAATTTTTTGTTTTTCTCCAGATAAACTTTTTTTAACAAATCTGGCCAATCCGTAATTGCCACTTTTCATTGCCAGTCTAAATCGTTGCCAAAATCTTTTTTGGGTTAAATAGCCAGTTTTCTTCAATTCGACAAACAACTTATCGCAGGCCTTCGGCTGTGAAAAACCAGACATCCATAATTTTTTTGCACCATCTACAGCACTTTTGGTTTGCCCCATTTTATATTGTGCCCAGTAGTAATAGCATTGCAATTTCCTGCTACGGTTTTTTGAATAGTTGTTAACAAACTGTTTCCAGCGTTTGTTTCTTGCCAGATAAAACAATCTTTTTTGTTTTAATAGCCTTGCATAGGGAGTGTGTCCATAATCGGCCAGAAATTGGGAAATTTCTTTATTTCTATCCAGATTTTGTATAAGCCAGCTATATTTCAAATAAGGAACCAGCGGGTAACCCTGTAATTGAGACAAAACTTGTTTGAATTGACTGTCTTGTTTTAAAGCAATCAGTTTTTCTGCTTGCAAAAAAGATTTCCGTTGCTTGGCTAACGTCATCCCCCAGTTAGTGGAGGAAAACATCAACAAGCTAACGATTATGATAAACTTATAATTCAACATTTTTGCAACCCGCTTTTTTCCTAATTCATTTTTCTTCATCAAATAAAGTCCGACTGATCATTCTTTATCGTGACCAAAAACTCAGATTCGTCCCAGAAATCACCATCTTACACCTGGAAATACATTTATAAAATAGCTCTGGAACATAAACGGCAGCTAATTCTGGCTCACGTTATTGCCGTCCTTGCGACTATAGTCAGCGTACCAGTACCGTTGTTAATGCCATTGCTGGTCGATGAGGTATTGCTTGATAAGCCGGGCAAAGCCGTTAACACCATCAATCAATTTTTCCCAGAGCACTGGCATACGCCAATCCTTTATATTGGTACTATTTTAATAGTTAGTCTGGTATTAAGAATTATAGCCCTTATTTTCAACATTATTCAGGCTCGCCAATTTAGCAGTATTTCTAAGGACATCATTTTTCGTATTCGCAAGCAGCTCATCAACCGTCTGCAAAAAATATCCATGACCGAATATGAAACTCTGGGTAGTGGAACTGTCGCCAATCATTTAATTACCGATCTGGATACCTTAAACCAATTCATAGGCAGCACTACCAGCAGGCTTCTGGTTGCCACTTTAACCATTATCGGAACTGCAATTATTCTACTCTGGATGCACTGGCAACTTGGCTTGTTCATTTTATTATTGAACCCGGTGGTAATCTATTTCACCCGAATAATCGGCAAACAGGTTAAAGAATTAAAAGCGAAGGAAAATTCAGCTTTTGGCGTTTTTCAGCAAGCCTTAACTGAAACATTAGAAGCTATTCATCAGATCCGTGCCAGCAACCGGGAAAAACATTATTGTCAGCAATTAATTGAATCAGCACGTTCTGTCAAAGACCATTCTATTGCGTTTTCCTGGAAAAGTGACGCCGCAGGCCGTACCAGCTTCCTAATTTTTCTGTTCGGTTTTGACATTTTCCGGGCAACTGCCATGTTAATGGTTATTTATTCAGACCTGACCATAGGTGAAATGTTGGCGGTATTCGGTTACTTATGGTTTATGATGGCGCCGGTACAAGAAGTATTAGGCATCCAATATGCTTATTATAGTGCCAAGGCGGCTTTGGACAGAATCAACAGGCTTAATAGTCTGGCTTTGGAGCCCCAATACCCACACTTTAAAAACCCTTTTCAAGATGGTGAAACCGTAGGCATTCGAATTGAAAACCTGCATTTTCGTTATAACGACGACCATGAAGTTCTAAGCGGTATTAATCTGACCATCAACCCTGGTGAAAAAGTTGCTTTGGTCGGTGCCAGTGGCGGTGGAAAATCAACTTTGGTACAAAATTTGATCGGCCTTTATCCCATGCATGAAGGCATGATTTACTATAATAAAGACCCTATCAATCAAATTGGACTGGACGTTATAAGAGAACACGTTGTGACTGTCCTGCAAACTCCGATTCTGTTCAATGACAGCATCCGGGAAAATTTAACACTAGGCAGAAAAAGCAATGATGAGGCTTTATGGAAGGCACTTGACATTGCTCAGCTCAAAGACACTATTGCAGCGCTTGATAAGGGTCTCGATACTATTGTGGGACGTCAAGGCATGCGAATGTCAGGTGGACAAAGGCAGCGATTAGCCATCGCACGGATGATTATTGCCAACCCGAGCGTGGTTATCCTGGATGAAGCAACTTCGGCGTTGGATGCAGAAACCGAAAGATCATTACATGCTGCACTCGCCGATTTCCTAAATGGGCGAACCACAATTATTGTTGCCCACCGGTTAAGTGCTGTCAAACAAGCCGATCATGTTTATGTATTTGAAGACGGTCAAATCTGTGAACAAGGCGCTCATCAGAGTTTAATTAAACAAAATGGCCTGTATGCCAAACTGTATGGAGAATACCAACACTAATGCCTGAAAAATATGATCTGCATTGCCATTCACTGGCTTCAGACGGTACTTTAAGCCCTACCGAATTAATAAACCGCGCTAAAGAACATCAGGTTTCTGTTCTTTCATTGACTGACCATGACACAACAGCCGGCATTGCGGAAGCCCAGCAAGCAGCCAACCAGACAGGAATAAAATTACTTCCGGGAATTGAATTGTCTGCTTCCTGGAAAAATAAAACTCTGCACATTATCGGCATAAATATCGATCCAGAATATTCGGAACTCAAGTCCGGCATAGAACAACTTCAAAAAAAACGTCTGCAACGGGCTGAAAAGATTGCAGAAAAATTGGCCAAAAAAAATATTACAGGCGCTTTAGAAGCAATAAAGAAGACTGCCGGAAAAAGTATGATTACCCGCACTCATTTTGCTGATTTTCTGGTCGCCAATCAGCATGTTAATAGCCAACAACAAGCCTTTGATCATTACCTCGGTGAAGGAAAACCAGCCTTTGTATCGATACAGTGGGCTGAGCTTGAGACAGCGATTTCATGGATTGTAAATTCAGGCGGCATAGCCATACTGGCTCATCCTTTACGTTATAAATTAACTGCTAGCTGGATTAAACGTTTGCTTGGCGCATTCAAGGACATGGGCGGTGAAGCCATTGAAGTCGTCACTGGTAGAAGTACCGAACAGGATATTTTTATCTCTGCAAAATATGCCCGTGATTTTGATTTGTTAGGATCTGTAGGTTCAGATTTCCATTCACCGGCAAATGTCTGGGTTGAATTAGGTCGGCTGGCGCCTTTGCCGGCTGACATTACTCCGGTCTGGACAAAATTGTGATCATTTAAGCGCACAGCGAAATGAATACCACCATCGAGGTCATATCTGCCGAACATTTAGCGCTTGCTTTTATTCCTGCTTTCATGGTCATTGGCATCATTTTTTTTTGGCGGTTACATTTTGGTCAGGCAATTTATGCACTGATTAGAATGCTCATTCAATTACTCCTTATCGGTTACTTCCTGGCCTTTATTTTTTCATCTGATTCAATCTGGGTTATCAGCGCCGTACTCGTCATCATGGTGCTTTTCTCCAGTTGGATTGCTTTGAACAATTTGCCCGGGAAACGAATATTTCTTTTTAAATATGCAGTATTGGCAGTATTATTGGGCGGTGGCAGCACCCTGTTTCTGGTTATTATCGGTGTTTTAAACATCCAGCCTTGGTATTCCCCTCGATTTCTGATCCCGCTCGCCGGCATGATTTTTGCCAACTCAATGAATTCGATCAGTCTGGCTGCCGAACGATTAGATGCTGAAATCCCCAGAAACCAGTCATTTAATGATGCTCGCAATATTGCCTTTCACGCTTCACTTATTCCAATCATCAACTCATTATTTGCCGTTGGCCTGGTTTCCCTGCCAGGCATGATGACTGGACAAATATTATCCGGAGTTTCTCCCTTTATTGCAGCTAGATACCAAATCATGGTGATGTGTATGATATTTGGATCAGCTGGAATGTCATCTGCGTGTTTTTTAGTTTTAGCCAAGACATTTTTTAAAAAATCCTGAATTCTTGTTTTGATCTGAAATCCATTGCTATTGGTTATGGAATTTCTGCTATGCCGGTTAAGGATCAGGTAAATGACCATAATCACCATAAATCTAAAATGGTTCCTGGTGTTTTTATGTCACTACCATTAAGTTAAGAGCATTTGCAATTTTGTAGGTCGAGTTAGCGGTAGCGTAACCCGACAAAATCTAGAAAATGTTGGGTTACGCTACCGCTAACCCGACCAACACTTTATCTTAACTTAAATATGAATTAAGAGCTTAAAGCTTTAAACTCTTGAAAAGCCTTCTCCAGAGGGAGAAGGTTGGTTGAGGGGGAAATAAAAAGATCCCAACCCTATGAATGCTATGAAAAAGAATTGGCTCTTAATTCACATTTAATGGCAGTGGTGTTTTTATGTAGGAATATCACCATTCATTTTGACAAATATTAATGACCAGTTACAATACAAGCCGAGCGAATTAATGCATTGATTTTTATTTCGCAACCTGCCTGAGGAACGTGCTTGAAAGAACTTAAACAACAGGCTTGTCTTTTTATTCGTCTGCTTCGTAGTAAAAATAGTATCATAGCTAGCTATGCGCCTATTTCTAGGCCTTGAATACGAATAAAATACTGCGCCAGTTGTCCAAACTTATGCCGTACACATTACTAACAGGCCAGCTTTAGGACAAAGAGAAGGCAATGAATGCAGAAACTAATGTGAAAGTAAAATTATTGGGTTTTAGTGAAAAAGAAATCACCAAATTCTCAAAAATCTTTCAAATCTCCCGTCCGGATAAGCGTTCGTTTTTTGTCGAAAATAACGCTGACGCCAAGGACATAAACATTGTCATTGTCAATACTCTGTCAAGTACCGGCAACGATCAATATCAAATTTTTCGTAACCAAAACTCTAATGCCGTATTGGTCACTGCCGGTTCTGATCAGTCTCCATACCATTTAATCGGCATGTTGTTACCATCGCGAGTATTCAAAGTATTGGATGGTGTTCCTTTAGCAAAACCAAGTGCAAAAACACCCACAACGGCCACGAGCGATGAACATAATGAACAACAGATATCGTCCAACCAACCCAGCCCTCCTGAAATTACCGAAGCTGCTGTATCTGAACAAGCTGTTAAAGAACAACAAGTAAGCCCGAAAATCTCGACCCCACCCACCGATGAAACCGCTTATCAGGTTTTGGTGGTTGATGACAGCGAATTAATGCAAAAAGCGGTGCAATTTGAACTGGATAAAGTTGATCGAATCTTGAATATTGATTTTGCCTTTTCTGGCGAGGAAGCCTTACAACGAATCAATAATAAGCGATACGATGTGATTTTTATGGACGTTATGATGCCGAAACCCGGCATGGATGGCTTTGAAGCCTGCACTGAAATACGTAAATTACCGGAAATGAAAAAAACCCCGATTATCATGCTGACGGCTAAAACCTCACCACTTGATGAAGTTAAAGGTGTTGTCGCGGGATGTACCACTTATTTAACAAAACCAATAAAGCCGGATAATTTTCAAAATGTCATGAAAAGAGTTTTAGGCTGGTTGGAAAAATTCAATAAAAAAACTCAGAACACGTTACCTTCTGAAAAAAATAACTCATGAGAAAAAAATCATTTTTTTTCTTAAATAACCAATTAGGAATATAACATGGCTATAAATAGTGTAATGCTGGTTGATGATATCCCATCGCATCTACAACAAATTACTGAAATTGTTGCCAATGCTGGTTATCAAACCATCACCGCCATTAGCGGCAAAGAGGCCATCGATAAAGCGAAACAATTAAAACCTGATCTCATTTTTTTGGATGTCGTCATGCCTGATCTTGATGGTTTCGCCACTTGTCGAATGCTGCGCGACGATGAGGTGACAAAAGATATTCCAGTGATTTTTGTTTCCAGTAAGGACAAAGAAGCTGACAAAGTATGGGGCCAAATGCAAGGTGGTAAAGCTTATATCACCAAACCCTTTTCTGCCGAGCAAATTATTGAACAAATCAACAATCTTAGTTGAAACAGTAAATTTGTGTACACAATAAAAACCAGACCATGAACTCTGATCCGCCATTATTAAAGCCTAGTGAAGCGCTTAATCGTTTACAACCAAAGTCTATTGAAAGCGGTGATTCAGAAACAAAAAGCAAAGCAAGAGCATTTGAAACAATTCGTTATGGATTTGAACTGGGTGCGATAGGTGTACTGACGCCATCCGGCATGGTTTGCGAAGTTATGGATGTCCAACGTATTTTCCATCTGCCGAATGCCCCTGCCTGGCTTTCCGGCCTGATTAATCTTCGCGGTAACTTGGTACCGGTTGTTGATCTGGGGGGGTTGCTGCGAATTGAAGATAATGCACAAACAAAAAACAACACCCAAAGCAATTTTAATATGCTGGTCATTGGTAGTGATGTGAAAGCAGTCGCAGCAATAATCAAGGGATTGCCGCAGCCAGTTATTACCCAACGTTTTGAAACTGAGCTGCCGCCAATAACGGAGTTGGCAAAACAATTTGTCATCAATGCTTATAGTTACCAACAGCGGATATGGATTGATCTCGACCTGGAGAATTATCTAATGTCTTTGAGCAAACAACAGGCAGCTTAATAATTGTATTCAATACAAACAAACTGAAAACAGGTTCAGCACAAAAGTCAATAATAAACTAAACAGATCCCATACAACAACACAACTTAAATTAATACAAACCAAGAGCATACCCCATGAATTTTTTAAAGAATCTATCCATTCAAACTTGGATTATTGGAATCACCTCACTGCTTTTATTGTTAATGCTAGCGATCTCATTAACATCAATTACTTCAATCAATAAGATTGGTCAGGAGCTAGTAGGTATTGCTGAAGAAGAACTGCCGATGGTTTCACACTTGACTAATATCACCACCCATCAATTGGAACAAGCTGTCCATTTTGAGCGAGCACTCCGTTTCGGGGAATTGCTAAAGACTGAAGCAACTGCAAAAGCCCTGTTTGATAGTGAAGTTTCTGGCTTTCACAACCGTACCAAACAACTCGAGAAAACCATTGCCGCTGCAGAAAAAATTGCGGGACAGGTTATTGAGCGAGCAGATAACGAAGAAGAAGTAAACGAATTTTCTCATATCAACAACAAGCTCAAAGTGATTTTGAAAGAGCATAAAGACTACACAGTCCATGTAGACAAAGTATTCGCTCTATTGGCCGCAAATAAAATTCACGAGACGGAACCCTTGATCGAGAAAGTGGAGGCAGAGGAAGATCAGCTTGATAAAGCAATCGAAGACTTACTTGGCAAGCTGGAGAATTTCACTTCAGCCGCTGCTACACTGGAGGCAGAAGCACGCACACAAACTGCCCAAAAAGCACTGACAATCCTATCTGTTCTATCATTATTGGGAGGTGCGATATTAAGCTTTTTAGCAATACGTTACGCCGTTAATCCACTTCTGGAAGAACGTTTAGAAAACTTGGCCAAGGCTGAAAAAGAATCAAAAACCTTGAATGCTTCGATTATTGGATTACTGCAAACAGTGGCGGCTTTATCCCAGAGAGACCTTACCGTACAAGCAACAGTAACAGAAGATGTGACCGGGTCGGTCGCAGATGCGCTTAATCTGATGACTTCGGAAATGACTAAAGTTCTTAAACAGGTTAATCTTGTTTCAAATAACGTATCCTCGACTTCAGTTGCTGTAAAAGAACAATCTGATTTGGTCACGCAATTAGCCGCAGAAGAACGAAGAGTGGTTGATAGCGCAAGCCAGACACTACAGCAAACAATAGAAAGTATGCGTGAAGTGGCCAAACTGACCGATACTTCCAACCAGACGGCTGAACAGGCCATTGAAGCAACAGATAAAGCATTTACCACAGTAAATGAGACAGTTCAGGGAATTAATGACACCCGTGATACCATTCGTGAAACTGAAAAAAGAATTAAACGATTGGGTGAGCGTTCCCAGGAAATCAGCAGCGCCGTTAACCTGATTAACACCATCGCTGAACGTACCCATATTTTAGCGTTAAACGCCAGTATGCATGCAGCTTCGGCGGGTGAAGCAGGACGTGGTTTTGCGGTGGTTGCGGACGAGGTACAACGTCTGGCAGAAAGTTCACGCGAAGCAACGGCGCAGATTGCCACCCTGGTTAAAAATATCCAGGTGGAAACCTCCGAAACGGTAAATACCATGAACGAAACCATTACCCAGATTGTTGCAGGAAGTCGTTTGGCCCAACAAGCGGGTGAAGAAATGCAGCTCACTCAGAAAAATACCGCAGACCTGGTTGCAAAAATGCATGAGATTGCTGAAAGAATTACAGCTCAGGCAACCGAGATTGGTAAAATGGAAAACAGTATTGATCAAATTCGCAAAACTACAGTTGAAACTTCAACCCAGCTGGGCGAACAGTCTAAGGCAACCACGAATTTAGTTGACTTTTCCACAACATTGGTAAGTGCTGTCAGCGTTTTTAAATTACCTGAACAAGCTGACGCCAAATAATTCCATGCACATTTATTTAACGCTTAATTAAATCATTTTAAGGAAAATATATTATGGCTATTAGTACAATTTTGGTTGTAGACGATGTCGCTTCTCACTTGACCAAAATTCAAGGCATTGTTTCTGGCGAAGGTTATCAAGTTATTACCGCCCAATCGGGCCAGGAAGCGGTTGAAAAAGCTAAAAAGCAACAACCTGATTTGATTTTTATGGATATTGTTATGCCGGAAATGGATGGTTTTGCTGCCAGTCGCGAATTGAAAGGTACTGCCACCACCAAGGATATACCTATAGTTTTTGTATCCAGCAAAGATCAGGAAGCCGACAAGGTATGGGCTCGGCTACAAGGAATAGAAGATTATGTCACCAAACCTTATACTCCAGAACAAATTATTGACATGATCAATAAGTTTGCATAGTTTTCACGAAGGGGAATCAATTCCCTGGCGTGTGGAACCCGTTCTATTAGCAGGATAGAAACCGATGGCTACTGATAACTCCAACCATTGGAGTAATTTAACAAACCAGACTCACCAGGCAGCCGATTTGTTGCTGGACGTACTGACCCAAAATCAGAACACTGACAAATCAGCATGGACTGAATGTTTGGCTCAGTATGCAGAATTATGGCAAGAAATTGCTAATAATGCACTGACTTATGGGCTGGATGGATTATGTGATGTTTGCTCGTTATTTATCGCTTCCGCACTGGATATTGACCAGCTTAAACAAGGTTTAAGCGATGAACACGGACAATTACTGGAACAGTGGCTGGAACTGTTCAGCGCCTATCTGGAGGCCCCTGAACAAGAAAACACAGGTAACGAATTAGTCAACTTTTTACTGAACCCCTTGTGGCTTGAGCCTTTATCGGATGATGATGCAGAAATGCTGAAAGAGAGTCTGATACTGAGCGATCCGGTAGTCACAGACAAACAAAACGACAAATGCAACGATAATCCTGATCTTGTACAAAAAAGTGAAAGTAAAATCAATTATTGGCCCATTTTGAAAGATCAAGCATCTTTGACAGTTGAGCCATTGCGACAATTGTTAAGCGTTAGCCAACAAAACAATCATTCGTTGTTAATCAAAAGCTTCAATGAATTTGCCGAATTGTGGCAGGAAATAGCCAACGAAGCGCTTGATTTTGGTCTGGATAATTTATGTGATGTGTGCATGTTATTTCATGCGACGGCTCTGGATATCGACTTGGTGGAACAAGGCCTTGATGTTAAACATGGGAAATTACTGAAAAACTGGCAGGACCGATTCACCGCCTATCTGGATACCCCGGAAGATGAAAAATCGCGACATGATTTAGTTGCTGTCCTACAGGATGCTTTTTGGTCTGAACCATTACCCGATGATGATGCCAAAATGTTGAAAGACTTATTGTTACCCGAACCAAAACCAATTGAAAGTAAAGAAACTTCTGTCGAGACCGATCCTGATCTAACTTATGAAACCGACCCTCAAGAACCACCAATTGATAATTCAGATCTAGCCCCGGATCTTGCCACCAATCTTGAAGTAGATTTAGAAAATTTAGCAGCGGAAGTCAAGGTTATTGCACCTGACCTGCTGGAACTGATACGGTCAGAATTTGAACCTTATGCCGAATCTATTTTTGTGGCAATCGAGTCGGAATATGCAAAAACCCTGTCAGCAGAAAAGTTCAGCTTGGCCATGTTGCCTCAGCTTGATGAACTGGAAATGCTGGCTAAAGTTGCAGAAACATTGGGTTTACAAGGTCTGCAAAAGGTTTTTGAAGTGCTTCGAAATAATATGCAAGCGCTTTGCACTGATAAATTGATGTTGGAAAAACAGCAATCTCAGTTATTAACGTCAGTAATGAGTTGTATTCTTCATTATCTGGCTGACATTGACAATATCGCCAGACGTATTTTATTAGCTGAACATTTACAAAACCCAAATTGGCCTATTCCTCTCGCAGAAAATGAAGTCCAGGAATTAATCGCTTTATTCGGTAAGGTCCGCCTTCAATCAAAAGAGGATATTATTGGTGAAAGAGAAATTGCTTCAGAAGATGATGTTTCGCTTGCCATTCAGGATGATGTTAACCCCGAACTTCTTGAGTCTTTATTTGAAGAATTACCCTCACTCACCGAGGAATTTAGCGAGGCAGTTCGTCAGTTACTTAAAACCGGAAACATTTCTGAAGTGGAAAAAGCCCAACGTATTGCTCATACGTTAAAAGGCTCTGGAAATTTAGCCGGTATAAAAGGAATCGCTTCATTAACTCATAATATTGAAGAAATTATGGAGCAAGTAGCCAGCCACGGTAGCGTTCCAAAAGGTGTTTTTGACACTCTACTTCTTGATTGTGCTGACTGTCTTGAAGCAATGTCTGATAGCGTTCTGGGCAGAGGCAATCGTCCGGATAATGCACTGGTTTTATTGCAACAACTATTGGATTTAGCTTACAAAATCAAAGCCGAAGGTATTCCTGATGCGGCCGAAGAAGAACTGCCACTGGCCAAACCCAAAATTGAAGGTTTTACAAGCCCTGACCTTATGGTTTCGGTCACAGAAACAAAGCCAGTAAAAAAAGCCGATAATAAAAAAACTGAATCCAGCCCCGACTCTGTAGAAACAACAACCCGTATATCTACTTCCCTAGTGGAGGATATGTTACGAATGGCGGGTGAAAACAACATTCTTACCGGGCAGATTCAACAACACTTGAACGAAACGATTGAGCAAAACCTGACCATGCGCAAGCAAAACACTTGGTTGCTAAATCTCATCGCAGAATTGGAACAGCTAGTTGAGGGACAAGGTACTATTTCCCAGGACAGGATTACAGCGCTAACCGAAGAATTCGACCCATTGGAAATGGATCAATACAATGAGCTGCATACCTGCACCAATCGACTGTTGGAAGTTGCAACTGACGCCATGGCAATCACTTCCACAGTCAATTCCCAGTTGGGCGAATTAAAAGACTTGTTAATGGTTCAAGAACGTCTGCAAAGAGAAAACCATGAACTTGTATTACAAACTCGAATGGTACCGGTTCAGAGTATTGAATCTCGCTTGCAGCGCACCATTAGACAGGCAAGCAGAAGCACCGGCAAAGAAGTTAACTTACACATCATCGGCACTGACACTCTGATTGATAGCGACATATTAAGTTCGCTGATCGACTCATTACTGCACATGTTACGTAATGCAGTAGACCATGGTATTGAATCCACTGAGCAACGACTTGCTGTGGGCAAACCGAAATCCGGCAATGTTACCTTGGAATTTTCCCTGCGTGGCGATCGAATTCTAGTTGTATGTCAGGATGATGGCGGCGGTCTTGATCTGGCCAGAATTCGTGCCATTGCAGAACAAAAAAAACTGATTAGTTCCGATCAGTCTTTATCTGATAAGGAACTGCAACGTCTGGTATTAAGGCCCGGTTTTTCTACTCGCGACTCTGCTACCCAACTTTCAGGTCGTGGTATCGGCATGAATGCAGTGCATGATCAAATCTTAAAATTGAAAGGGGAACTAGACATTGATTCCCAGTTTGGCAGTGGCACCAGAATTACCCTGACTTTACCTGCCACACTGGTATCTGTTAGGGCTTTATTAGTGCGCTCAGGCAATCAAGTCATGGCCATTTCCAATCGCGGTCTTGAACAAATTTTATACCCAGGCGCAGGAGAATTGAAGTTATTAAGTAATAAATTAGCTTATCAACATGGAGAAAAAATTTATTCGGCTGAGAAATTTGAAACCATAATCAATTATTCAAGCACTGAAAATACAACATCGGAAGCCAGCCTGTCTGCCATGTTGTTTAAAATGGAAACTGGAGAAATTAAAGCAATCCTGGTAGATCAAGTAATGGATAGCCGAGAATTAATTGTTAAAAACATGGGCCAATATGTGCCCAAAATTAATGGCATTACTGGCGCTACGATACTTGGTGATGGCAGTGTCACCCCGGTTTTGGATATTCCTGAACTACTCCGCACCAATCACTCTCAAACTACGATTCAACATGTTGACCAAGATAGATCACAGAATTCAAGCAAAAATGTGCGACATCATCTCCGTCGAGCTTTGATTATTGATGATTCATTAAGTGCACGCCGTTCTTTGGCGCAGCTGCTTTCTGATATGAACTACGAAGTCAGCACCGCCATTGATGGTATTGATGCAATCGAAAAAATGGAGGAAAAACTCCCGGATATTATTGTTGTTGATTTGGAAATGCCCAGAATGAATGGTTTAGAGTTGACATCACACGTGCGAAATCGTGCAGATACCAAAAATGTTCCTGTAATAATGCTGACATCCAGAGCGACGGATAAACATCGTCAGCAAGCCATAAGTGCTGGGGTTGATGTGTATTTGACTAAGCCATTTTCGGAAAATGAAATCATGGATCAAATCAATCAGGCTGTAGCAGGAAATTTATAATGATTGCTGCCGCAGCTGATAATCAATCACAACTTGATGGCGGTAGCGGCTATGCGATGCTGTCAATGGATGGCCTAAAATTATTGATCCCACAAAAACAAATCATTGCCCTGGAAATGGCCAAGGATATGGAACTAACCCAGACTGATGATTGTGTCGCAGGCTATTTACAGTTTAACAACAAATCTTGGCCAGTTTTTTGCCTCAATAAAAAACTCTCTCTTATAAACTCTGAAGATTCTCTGAAGCATCGGTTTTGTGTTTTGCTACAGACTGACAATGTTCATTTTGGAATTTTGAGCGAGCAGGCGTTATTGTTAAATTCGGGAGAACTCACACCCCAACCACTTCCGGAAGCTATGATAACCGTTGATTCGCCTTTGTCGGCATTAACTGTTTATGAAGGTGAAATCATTTGCATCAGTTCTGCTGAGCACTTGACTCATTTGTTGCCAGAAAATATGTTAAGTAAAATGAAAAAAACTTCTTAATGAAAATAATTATTCTTTTAATTTTCCAGCGCAAACATACCTTTTTCGAAATCGGCGCTTTAGCACCTAGTTCGGAAACCTTCTTCAGGCTTTATCATTATGCCTGAAAGTATTGCCTGGATATTAGATTTTGGGAATTCAGTTCGTGTTGCGATCGGTGAACTGGAACTTGTTCACTTGGATGTGCATCCCAAGCTATTTGAGATTCCAAAAACCCCACACTATTGCCAACATGCGCTGATTTGGCAAGAGACAATAATTCCAGTCATAGATATGGTGGCAGCATTACAAGGACAGCAAATAACACGTGAAGATTGTTACGCTGCTATTATTCGATATCGACCAAAAATTGGTTCCTCGCTGTTGTTCGGTGCTTTATTGCTTGCCAAAATGCCTGAGCGTATAAAAGTTAACGACAATCTCGCCTGTCCACTTCCGAATAATTTTAAGACTTTGAAATCACTGGCTACTTCCTGCTTTACCTTGAATGACGAAAGTATTCCTATCATAGATTTGACGTGTATTTTTTCCCAATCCGCACAAGCAATCCTTAGCAAGGAACCAAAAAATAATTAAACCTCCCTTCCGCCTATTCAGGCAAATTCATCGAAAATATAAATTTTATCCATAAATTATTTTTTTATATCTTAGACCACAACCCTTTGTTCAGTAACAATTATTATTAACCAGCATTACCCCTGTACCTTTGTACAATGGCATAACAGCCTTCCTCTTTCTATAATCATTTCCACACTGATAACCACCATAAATAAAATATTTATGAGAAAACTTAATCCTTTTCTGACAGTTAATATTTATTATTAAACTTTATCTATCCTATGAAAATAAAAACGCACCATATAATATTTATTGCATATATAGTTACTATTATTTTCTTTGGATTTATATATAGCAATATTCCAAATATTTTTAATGATGGATATACTTCATTTAGCCAGTCTATATTTTTCAGCGCAACAATCATAACCACGCTAGGATTAAAAAGCACTGCCTCCACATCAGGCTTTGGTATGTCAGTTATTGCAACTGAGGCAATCATTGGAGTATGTTTCATAGCTTTATTTGCAGGTAATTTATGGAAAACCTATATCTATAAATTACAAAAGGCTCATACTCTTAGTATAAAAAAACAATATGTGACAGCTAATAAAAGAAAGCTGAATATGTTTACAGATTATTTGCTGTTGATATTTAGCGAATACCGAATTGCCTATAAACAATTAATGACACCATTATCTAAAATCTCCAGAAATTCAAAATTAAATGTTGATTTTAAATATTCAGAATTAAAGTATTTGATGGAAAATTCAGCAAACAGGGCTGTAGTGGAAATATTCTATCAAAGACTGGATTTGTGTAATGATAACCTTAAAGAATTACTATCTAATCCCGAAGTATACAAAAACAAACCTCTCAATCATGCCATCATCAGTTTTTTACATCTATCGTTGGTTAATGATCCAAGAAATGCCATTCTTTCTACCAATGTCTCAAAAAAACGAGATGATAAAATTGAAACCAGGCCAATAAGAGTGTTTTATAAAACCTTAAAAATTCAATATCGGTTTTTAAAAATCATTCGTCGCGAACTTGAAAGCATGAGTATTTCTTGAATTTCTCACTTTCCCAGCAAGATTAATGGTTCAATATTAAAGTAAAAACATTTAGAATCAACTCTTACAATAGTCCTTCAGAATATAAAAAAGAGACTTGCCATGAGTTACACTGCCCAAGAAGAAAAAACCAATATTTCAATATTGCTTGAGCTTTACCGGCAGGCTTGCATCTCTTCCAGAGAATATCTCAATCTCAGATATAAACGTTTCGCCATCTTTGTTGCGATCACAGCTCTTATTGGAGCAGCAACTTTCGCTATTGCGGAACTTCATCCCTATCATGCCACAGTCAGCGCTTTTGGGATAATCATGACAACCCTGTTTTGGTTACTGGATTATCGCACTGAAAAATCTTACTTAGCGAAACAAAGAAGAATCAGAGCTTGTGAAAAACTACTGGGTGTTGTCGACTATTTTATCCCCGATACTGAAAATCAACCTGGCATTCCGGTTGCAATCATTATGCACATGATCTTTGCGACAATCCTGATGGGTTGGATTGCAGTAGAAATTCTGATAATTACTACTTATGAGTTTATTTGATCCCATGGTAACTTTTATGATGATTTTACAGACTACTCAGCGTATTTATAAAAAATGGGGTCAAAACAGTTGATATTGAGTACTAATACAATTGTATTGGTTCGGTCAAAAAAAACGGAGCGTAAACGCCCCGTTCTCTATTGCCTGAAGCCGTAACTTCACTACGGCACAAGCGACAAGCTCATGACTCCTCGCGGGTTGAAAAAATATCCCCTTAACCTAAGGGTGAAGCTAAGATTTTTCAAATCCCTTCAAACCAATCACTTGTCTCCTGCTCTCCGCTTTGAAATCACGGTTTCAGGTTACTCTTCGGTTGCTACTGAAATCTTTTTCGGTTTCACAGCTTCTTTTTTAGGTATTACAATTTCTAAAACACCATGTTTTGATTTAGCTGATATTGCTTCTGCATCGGCTGTATCAGGCAAACTGAAACGCCGATAAAAGCTTCCATAAGTTCGTTCAACCCGCTTATAACCTTCTTTTTCCGTTGTCGCTTCGGTTTTTTTCTCACCTTTGATGGTCAAAACACCTTCTTCCATGCTGACTTCAATTTCATCAGGTTTTACACCCGGAATATCTGCCTCGATAACAAATTTATCCGGCTCTTCTTTAATATCTACGGCTGGTGCCCACTCAGCAGTCGCAATGGAACCTTCTCCTGCTTCATCTTGACTCCTTTCCAGCTCTTTTTGTAACTGACTCAATAAGCTCCAGGGTTCATAACGTGTAATAGCCATAACTTGTTCCTCCTATAAAAATAAATTAAATTATCGCCTTTCACGAAAGAATATATGGCTTAAGTTTTATTTTTCAACCCACCCAGACTCGAGCATTACGAAACATTCTCATCCAGGGACCATATTCGGTCCACTCCTCAGGGTGCCAGGAATTTTGCAAGGCTCTGAAACAACGTTCTGGATGAGGCATCATGACGGTAAATCTCCCATCTTCATTGGTTACGGAGGTAATTCCAAATGGCGATCCATTTGGATTAGCAGGAAATTTTTCGGTTACATCGCCTCGATTATCAATATAAGCCAAAGCCACCATCGATTTGTTTAACGCTTGCCCAGGATTAAAATCAAACTCAGCCCGGCCTTCACCATGAGCAACTGCTACTGGAATTTTCGAGCCTTCCATTCCTGAAAAAAGAATTGATGGTGATTTTATGACTTCAACCATGGCCACCCTGGCTTCAAATTGTTCTGAACGATTTCTCATAAATGCAGGCCATAGATCGGCACCAGGAATCAATGTTTTTATCCCAGCCATCATCTGACAACCATTACATACACCTAAGGCAAAAGTATTGTCTCGTATAAAAAAATTTCTAAATTGGTCTTTAGCCCTTTCATTAAACATGATCGACTTCGCCCAGCCGCCTCCAGCGCCTAGAACATCCCCATAAGAAAAACCACCACAGGCGACAAGACCGACAAAATCATCCAAACTAACCCGACCGTGAATAATATCAGTCATATGAATATCAATGGCTGAAAATCTAGCGGCATCAAAAGCCGCTGCCATTTCAACATGGCCATTGACGCCTTGTTCCCGCAAAACAGCAATTTTAGGTTTTGCCAAATGTATAAAAGGAGCTGTAATATCGTCATTGATATTAAAACTCAGTTCTGCATGTAAACCTGGGTCATCATCTTGCAATATTTGCTCATATTGCTGTTTTGCACATTCCGGGTTATCACGTAATGCTTGCATTCTATAACTGGGTTCAGCCCAGATTCTCTGCAAATGCTTCCTGGCTGCGGAAAAAATTTCACTCCCGGCATTCTGAATAGTCAATTGCTGATTATTATTTATTTCACCAATGACATGAGAACACGTGGCCAAACCGCAATTTCCCAATCGTTTAAAAACTGCTTCTTGTTTTGATTTTGCCACCTGTATGACAGCGCCCAATTCTTCGCTGAATAATGCAGGCAAGACAGAATCGGCCCATTTTGTCAAATCAATTGAAATACCTAGCCGTCCAGCAAACATCATTTCTGCCAGAGTAGTCAATAAACCACCGTCAGAACGATCATGATAAGCCAGAATCCATTGCTGCTGGTTTAACTCTTGGATTACTCTAAAAAAATTTTTAAATTGCTGTACATCATCCAGATCAGGAACCTGATTACCTATCTGTTTGTATGTTTGCGCCAAAACTGATCCGCCTAAACGATTTTTACCATTTCCCAGATCAATAAGAATCAAAATACTATCTTGATTCTTTAATTGCGGTGTCATCGTTTTTCTAACATCCAACACCGGTGCAAAAGCAGAAATAATTAATGAGAGCGGCGCCGTCATAATCTTTTCTTGTTGTCTGTCCTTCCAAACCGTTTTCATTGACAAAGAGTCCTTACCAACAGGTATGGCAATTCCCAATTCAGGACATAATTCCATACCCACTGCTTTCACAGTGTCAAATAATGCTGCGTCTTCACCAGAATGCCCGGCGGCAGCCATCCAGTTTGCTGAAATCTTAATACTTGATAAATCTTCAACCCTTGCTGCTGCCAAATTGGTTAAAGCCTCAGCAATTGCCATTCGCCCTGAAGCAGGGCCATTTACTACGGCGAGCGGCGTACGCTCCCCCATTGCCATTGCCTCACCGGTAATTGCCTGAAAACCGGTTGTTGTAACTGCAACATCCGCTACAGGGACCTGCCACGGACCGACCAGTTGATCACGCGCCACCAACCCGGTGACCGAGCGATCCCCGATATGAATCAAAAAACTTTTATCCGCAACTGCTGGGAATGACAACACTCTTTCAACCGCTTGCTGCAAATCAATCCCTGCTATATCAAAATCAGGTAAAACCGGTTTGATTCGTTTCACATCACGCAACATTTTTGGCGGCTTACCAAACAATAAGGACATGGGAATATCAACCGCATTATTGCCAAACAAACTGTCAGATAATTGTAAGTGTTGATTTTCTGTTGCCTCACCAATAACAGCAAACAAACAATGCTCTCGCTCACAAAATGATTGGAACAATGGCAATGACTCAGGTTTGATTGCTACTACATAACGTTCTTGGGCTTCATTACACCAGATCTGCATTGGCGACATGCCTTGATCAGCATTGGGCACTTTTCTGAGTTCAAAACGACCCCCGCGACCACAATCATGGATAATTTCCGGGACAGCATTACTTAGTCCGCCCGCGCCAATATCATGAATGGAAATAATTGGGGTCGCATCACCCAATGCATTACATTGATTGATGACTTCCTGACAGCGTCTCTCCATCTCTGGATTTTCCCTTTGCACCGAGGCAAAGTCTAAGGACTCAGCACTTTCACCCGAAGTTTGAGATGATGCCGCACCACCTCCCAAGCCAATCAACATCGCTGGACCACCCAAAATAATAATAAGTGACCCAGAGGGTATAGCTTGTTTTTCCACCAACATGGGCCGAATACTGCCCACACCGCCGGCTATCATGATTGGTTTGTGATAACCTTTGTATTCGCCCTGCTTGCCATTAAATGCTGATTGTTCAAAACTTCGGAAATATCCGGCCAAATTCGGCCGACCAAATTCATTATTAAATGCAGCGCCACCAATTGGTCCCTGCAGCATTATTTCCAAAGCGGATGCAATACGCTCAGGCTTACCGGAGTCAATTTCCCAGGGCCTTTGATATCCGGGGATATTCAAATGCGAAACAGTAAAGCCGGTTAGCCCTGCTTTGGGCTGAGAACCCCTACCTGTTGCCCCCTCATCTCTGATTTCCCCACCGGAACCCGTTGCCGCACCAGGATGTGGTGAAATAGCTGTTGGGTGATTATGGGTTTCTACTTTCATCAGAATTTGTGCCTTTTCTTCAACATAAAGGTATTGTTGATTATCCGGCTTTCTGAGAAAAACAGACGCTTGACTGCCTTCAATTACTGAGGCATTGTCGCTATAGGCAGACAAAATATGCTGGGGATTTTTCTCTGCAGTATTTCGAATCATGCTAAACAGAGTCTTACCCTGTTTTTCTCCATCTATAACCCAATTAGCATTAAAAATTTTATGGCGACAATGCTCGGAATTTGCCTGGGCGAACATCATCAATTCGACATCAGTAGGATTTCTTCCCAGTTTTTGGAAACTTTCCGTTAAATACTCTATTTCATCATCGGACAATGCCAAGCCCATCTCGATATTGGCTTGCTCCAAGGCCTGATAACCTTTCTCTACAATAGCTATCGTTGTTAAAGGAGCCGGTTGATGTTCGGCAAATAATTTTTGTTTAAGGCCTTGCTCAGTCTCAACAACAATTTGCATCATTCTGTCATGCAACAAAGGCAGAATTTGTTGCTTCATGGTTTCAGAAACTGGCGCATCAACATCGATGAAATATTCAATGCCTCTTTCAATTCGTTTTACCGAATTGAGACCGCAACGATGGGCAATTTCAGTTGCTTTACTCGACCAGGGTGAAATAGAACCCGGTCTTGGAATCACAATAAAAAAACAATCGGTGGATATACTAGCTTCCTGAACATCGCCATAATTCAGCAATTGCTCCAGAATATGCCTTCCAGCTTCTGATAAATCATGATCTATATCGATAAAATGAACATACCGACCTGCAATTGCAGTTATGTCAGAAGAAATTTTCTGTAGTTCACTCAACAATCTGTCTTTACGAAATGCTGATAATGCGGCAGGGCCTGGAATTTTTAGCATGGAATTTTTAAATGTTACGAGGTGATTAATGCCAGAACGGGACCTTTCTTTCGCATTAGAGAAAAGTCTACTTTCCTTGTGTCAAATCTTTCTTGATGGTTTCAAACAGCATAAATAATACGCCCAACCCAGAACCTTCTGATTGAGGATTGCCTTGTTCATCCGTCACAACCACTTCTGTTCTTGGACCATCTTCGGCCAGAATAATGTGGAATTTTTGATCCTGATGTTTATCTTCACCGAAGAAAAACTCGAACTCATTCCAGAGCGAGCCATCCTCAATTTCCTTTTTGTCAGGGTCAAACTGAATGGTATAAGAGCCTGCAGTCTGATTCCTTTCAGTCACTTCCACAGCCTGACGACTTAGGGCTTTTCCAACGATGTACCAGGTTCTTTTCAAAGGCTCATAGACAATTAACCGTAATGCTCCGCCATCAAATCCAACCAATTCAACTCTTCCTCTTTTACCTTCAAGCTGGCTTTGCCGGTATTTTTTATCCTGTTCCTGTTCTTGCGAAAAGTCTTGGGCTTCAGAATTTTCAGAAACATCTGTAGGTTCTTCTGGTAGGACAGCTTTGCTTTTGGTCAAATCTTCTGGCAGCCGTAACGGGGAAATTTCCTGGCTGTATCGATAATCTTTTTGTTTATCGGGAAAATAGGGCTTAACAGAGCTACAGGAAATTACCCCTGATAAAACAACGAAAAACCAAAGAAAACCAAATTGTCTGCTTTTTTTCATTTGCTGATGATCAACTAGCAGCCTGCTGCATTGCTTGGTGAACCGCTTCGAAACAATCTTCTGTCAACCAGGTTAGTGGTAAACGTATACCTTGACCAATTAGGCCCATTTCAGCAACCGCCCATTTGACAGGGATAGGATTGGACTGGATAAATAACTGCTGATGCAATCCAGCAAGCTTTTCATCTATTGTTTCAGCAAGTTGTTGATCTCCAGAAATCGAAGCCATTACCATCTGATGCATTAATTTGGGGGCGATATTACCAGTAACAGTAATAACGCCATTACCACCGAGCAAACAAAATTCACGGGAAGTGGCATCATCACCCGAATAAAGTGCAAAATCAGAACCACATAAATCACGGATTTGACTGACTCTTTCAAGGTCTCCGGTTGCCTCTTTCACTCCAACAATATTTTCAATACTTGCAAGACGGCCAACGGTCTCCGGTAACATATCACAGGCTGTTCTGCCAGGAACATTGTATAAAATTTGGGGAATATCCACCGCTTCCGCAATGGCTTTAAAATGCAGATACAAACCTTGCTGGGTCGGCTTATTATAGTAAGGTGTCACTAACAAACAGGCATCTGCTCCCACTTGTTTTGCCCGCTGTGTCAAGGTAATGGCTTCGGTGGTTGAATTTGCGCCAGTACCGGCAATGACTGGAATTTTGCCATCAACATATTGGACAATTTTCTCTATGACAGCACAGTGCTCATCTTCATTAAGCGTTGCCGATTCTCCTGTTGTTCCGACTGCAACAATTGCGTCAGTGTCTTGTTCGATATGGAATTCGACCAGTTTTTTCAAACTGTCATTATCAATACTCCCATTTGAATCCATCGGTGTCACTAATGCAACTATGCTGCCTTGAATCATGCAAAATCTCTCTTGAAAAACGTAAAAAACGAACCATTATAACCACTTCCACAAAAGGTTAAAATGGAAAATCAAGTGTGCTCGCTTTAGCCTATAGGGAATAAAAAACAGTATTTAAAATTAGTTATGAAATCATTTTAATCTGAGTCCGTGATTTCAATGCGGATAGCAGGGGCAAGATATTGGTTTAGCACGGCCTGAAAAAAATCTCAGTTTCACTCTTAAGGTTAAGCGGGCATTTTTTAAACCGGGATGAATCAATAGCTTGCACCTGTGTCATAATGAAAGTCACGGTTTAAGGTTTAATTAAACGTAACTATTCAGCGTATTTATAGATTCAATATCAGTAACTTATTCCAGAAGACG